>NZ_MCUF01000044.1:8337-82489 GCF_002873615.1 Shewanella sp. 10N.286.51.B7 | reverse complement strand
AGTGACTAATTAAGTGACTAGTTGCGTGGGTTATATAGGCTATAACACTCGCTATAAAACGTTTTTATGTCAGTTTTTAATAACTGTTTTCTATACTGATTTTTTATTGCAGCAGGTCATTAGCCGAATTTAATCTGCACTCGAACAAGTGATAAGGGCTTAAATAAGATCTTGTTTAAGATTTTGTTTAAGCCCTTGTCTAAACTCTTACCTAAGACCTTGTTTTAGTTTCTTATATCAAAGTTTTGTTACTTACTTATTTGTTATCTGAGTTAGGGACTTTTACTGCCAAAGTTCGACATCCCCTAATTATTCCTCTATTTTGAATATAGATACGTGTCATTATAGGCTAACCTATTCAACCTAATTTAAGAGGTTACTTATGTCCCAACATCATAAAATTAATTACTTAGAAATACCTGTTAAAGATTTAGTAAAAACCAAAACGTTTTTTACTGAAGTGTTTGGTTGGCATTTTAAGGATTATGGCCCTGAATACAGCTGCTTTTTGGATGTAGGTATTGATGGCGGATTTTACCAAGAGGAGCAGAGCTTCAATTTGAAAAGTGGCTGCCCGTTGATAGTGTTATACAGCCAATGTCTTGAAACCAGTGAGCGGAAAATATTGGCTGCTGGTGGCGTAATCCTTAAACCTGTGTTCAGTTTCCCTGGTGGTAAACGATTTCATTTTGCAGATATTAATGGGAATGAATATGCAGTCTGGTCCGAATGAACCTCGTTCACCCTGTGTGGGGAATTGCTGCCTTGATCAACAAGATATCTGTTTGGGCTGTCATAGAACTCATCAAGAAATTTTAGCTTGGCACAAAATGAGTGTTGATGATAAAAATGCCCACTTAACGGTTCTCGCAATGAGAGCCGCTCAAGCAAAAAAGCGTCGACAATGTCAGGGCGTTACACAGTAGGCCATTTATTTCATTAACTGACTGTAACAGTTACGCTTCAATTTCTGTCTTGAATAATGAAAACCCTCGAGCTTGGTAATTTTTCAACGCACTAGGGTGATCCAGCGAGCAAGTGTGCACTGAAACACGCTCGGTGTTATCGAGTAACCAAGCTTGTTCTATCGCTTGGCTAAGCAAATACCCACCCATGCCTTTACCAATAAAGCGTACACCAAGCCCAAAATACATAATCTCGACGTTATTATTTTCTTGCTGTTGCAGCTCAAAGTAACCAGCTGGAGAACCGTCAAAATAGGCGACATATAAGTGAAGTTGGCTGTCTTCACTGTATTGCTGCCATTGCTTATCAGTCCATCCTAACTTATCTGTCCATTCCCACGCCGAGCCAACAAATTGATATAGAAAACGATTAAATTCGTATTGTGGTACCAGTGCTTTAGTCACTGTTAACCCTTTAGCATCCGTTTTGGCTTGTAACTGCGTTGGTTGTAACATCTCTAAATGGAATATGGTGACATCAGACATGACAAACCTTTAAAAATTAGTAGGAACAGTGATTTTAAGATTGGAGGAATCAACTTACAGGTTTTAAAGGCAAATTATCTTTAATCATGACCAAAACTGCAATATAAATTAGTGCTAAAGGAGGAAAGAATGCGAGTAAAAATCCAATCGCAGTGGCTAGTTTAGTTGAAGACGTTTTTTTACTCCCTAATTTATAACTGCTCCAAGTAATAAAAATCGTAAATGGTAACCAAAGTACCATGACTAATTGCCCAATTAAAGTGGCATTAACTGACATTATTTAATCCTTTAAATATTGAGTTTATAACTAATTGTTAAACTAGCATTGAAAATTTAGTATAAAAACAATACTAAAAAAGCCATCGACAGTCGATGGCTTTTTTTAATAATAGGCTATTTATAACAATTAGTAAGCACTGTCATGGACGTTTTTAACGGCACGTCCTGATGGGTCGTTAATGCCTTGTAAGCTTCTCTTACAGTAGCATTCAGAGAGGGGAGGAATAAGCAAGTTTCATTTCAGAATATTTTTAAACCTTTATGTTGAGCTTTGGGGAAAATAGAACTCTGCAGGGATAATATTTTTCAGTATTCACTAATTGTTTTAAATCTACTATGAGTTTTTTTTGAGCTTCACTTTCACCTAAAACTTCTTGGTTATTTAGCCAATTTCTGGCGAATTCTTCATCAACTAGCATAATTAAATTTGCATAAGGGGGTAAACTAATAAATTGATCTGATCTGAATTTGTTGATTTGCCTTTGTATTTCTTCTGCTGCTTTTTCGTTGTTTTCATTTTGATATGTGTTTTTGAGTATTGAGTACCCGAAAGCCTGATTCGAGAAAGTCGTTGGTCTTTCAACTATGTTTCTTCCAACGGTTAGGCAGGCATTTGACGTTTTAACATCATTATTTTCATTGTTACACCAAGTTGCTATAAGTAACAATAAATCAGGGATGGTAGCTGCTTCCACTCCTATAGCTGTAATTAAATTCGAGCCAAAGTGGCCGAATTGGTTATTCTCCATTATTTGTGTAAATAGCTTGATTCGCTTGGCATAGTTGTTAGAAAAAAAAGTACTTTCGTCTAAATTGGTGATAGCTTCATATATTTGAGCATCATTTTTTTGGGATATAAAGTAAGCTGTAGCTGCTAACCAAAAAGCGCCATCTTTTTTAACCGTTTCCGATGTACTGTCGATCAAGTATTCATTGCATATTGAGTTATTTGAATTAGTTGCACACTCACCGATAAGGCTTATACGAGATACTGGTTCCTCAGGATTATTTAAACTAAATTGATAAAGGTTGTCTAACCTAGAACCTTCCTTAGGGCTTGAAAATAGCGCAAAACCCAATTTATCCTCAGCTAAAGTTGATTTTTCTAGCCCATCTATAACTGATTTCGAGTTACCAAAAGGAGCATTTAATTTTTCTGTATCAACACCGCATTGTGACAATAAATCAATAACCTCTGATTCTGATAGTATTATTTCAGGTTCAGCATTTTTTATGACGTTAGCCTTATCATCCTGCATTGTCACTTTGGTTTCGATCTGTTCGGAGAAGTTTTTCGGAGTGGTAAAGGTTTTTTCTTTTTTGTCATTTACTAGGGGCTCACTTTGTTTGCTAAAGTGATTAAACATTACAATAGTCCCAATAGATATAATGATTACTATCGATACGATACCTTTGTTTTTCATTTTTTAGCGAACTCCCTGTCGACTATAAAAATATAATTTTAAATCCTTTATTTATATTACTTTGTATTAATTCAAAACTAAGGTCAAGGCATAGTGACTTTAAGATGATGTAATTGATTAATCTAAGGGAAATGAATTTTAGCTAATGCAGGGTAACGTATTCTTCTTTGGATAATTCAAATATTTAACTAACCACCAAGTCAGATGGTTAGCTATTATGGTTTTTTATGTGTAAAACTTAATAAGCACTGTCATGGACGTTTTTAACGGCACGTCCTGATGGGTCGTTAATGCCTTGTAAGCTTTTATCCCAAAGAAGTGCTTCTGGAGTCGAACAAGCCACCGTTTTACCACCGGGTACTGTTTCAGCTGCAGATTCAAGTGGGAAAAACTCTTCAAAGAAACTGCGGTAATAATAGGCTTCTTTCGATTCCGGAGTGTTATATGGGAATCTAAATTTAGCATTGGCCAGTTGTAAATCATCTACTTGTTCAGCAGCAATGTCTTTCAAGCCATCAATCCATGAGTAACCAACACCATCACTAAACTGCTCTTTTTGACGCCATACCACTTCATGTGGGAGGGCGTGTTCAAAGGCTTCACGTAAGATGTTTTTCTCAATACGGCCATCTTTAGACATTTTCGCTTCAGGGTTGATGCGCATCGCTACATCCATGAACTCTTTATCTAAGAATGGAACACGGGCTTCAAGTCCCCATGCTGCCATGGCTTTGTTAGCTCGTAGGCAATCAAATAAATGTAATTTATCTAACTTACGGACTAATTCTTCATGGAATGCTTGAGCATTTGGCGCTTTATGGAAATACAAATAACCACCAAATAGTTCGTCAGCGCCTTCGCCTGACAATACCATTTTGATCCCCATGGCTTTAATTTTACGGGCCATTAAATACATCGGTGTGGCAGCACGAATGGTCGTAACATCATAAGTTTCTAAGTGATAAATCACTTCTTTAATCGCATCTAAACCTTCTTGGAAAGTGAAGTGGATTTCATGGTGAATCGTACCAATATCGTCAGCAACTTTTTTCGCTGCAATTAAGTCTGGTGCGCCTTCTAAACCTACGGCAAATGAATGCAGTTGTGGCCACCATGCATCTGTTTCACTGTCATTTTCAATACGACGTTTAGCAAAGGTTTGCGTAATCGCTGAAATAACGGATGAATCTAAACCGCCTGATAATAATACCCCGTACGGCACATCAGACATCAACTGACGTTTTACTGCAGCTTCTAGGGCATCACGTAACTCTTCTTTGCTAGCAGGGTTATCTTTAACTGCATCGTAGTCACGCCAATCACGCTGATAGTATTGAGTTAAATCAGCATCTTTAGAGTAGTGATAATGACCAGGTTTAAATTCTTCAACTGTTTTACATACTGGCATCAGTGCTTTCATTTCAGAGGCAATGTAGTAGTTTCCTAAGCTGTCACGACCAGAGTAAAGGGGAATAATCCCCATGTGATCACGACCAATTAAAAAGGCATCTTTTGTTTTATCGTATAGAACGAAAGCAAAAATACCGTTTAGCTTGTCGAGAAAGTCTACACCGTATTCTTGGTATAAAGCTAAGATGACTTCACAGTCTGAGTTGGTTTTGTATCGGTACTTTTCACCTAACTCTTCTTTAAGTTGTTTATGGTTATAAATTTCACCATTCACTGCTAAAACGATACTGTCATCTTCGCTGATTAATGGCTGAGCTCCGTGATCAACGTCAACAATGGCAAGGCGCTCATGAGCCAGAATCGCTTTATCATCTGCATATACACCAGACCAATCTGGTCCACGGTGACGTAATAGCTTCGACATTTCTAAAGCCACTTGACGCAATTCTTTAGCGTCTGATTGAATATCTAAAATTGAAAAAATTGAACACATAATGTGGCTCCAGAAATCGTACTTCGAATCGTAATAATCTTTATCTGGGATTCACTTTGACAGCATTTTTCACAATGTTCAACGCTGATTTTTAAATTATTCTCAGCAAAAGGTGGTTTTGGGTGTGATTAATCTTTGTTTTTGCGTTGTCGTTTTGAGGATCGGTTAAACTTGTAACGATATTATTGAGGAATATTGATTTTACTCTCTGAAATCGCCATTTCGATTTGAGAATATTGAATCAGAGAGAGATAAATTCTAAAGATTAAAATATGTATTTATTTGACGTAAATTTAAACAAAAAATCCCTTGTGAACATTATCACAAGGGATTTTAGGCTTCAGGGATGAAACTTTCGTAGTTTAATCTTTAGCAGGGCGCAAACTGTTAAATTCGGAGCCTTTGTAATAACCAGGCCAATCCCCATTATTGGCTAATGTTTCAGCAGCTTGATAGTAAACGGCTAAATCTTGTATTGCGCCTGATAAATCCCAGTCAGCTCGGTAATGATCACAAACGTTGTGATAACACCCTTTCATTTGTGCTTGCATCGCTTGTTTATACTGTGCGGTTGTATCATCTAGAGGCACACTACCACCGCCTGCAAACACTGCCGGCACGCCAAGTTTTGCAAAACTGAAATGATCAGAGCGGAAAAAACCACCTGATGCAGGGTTACGCTCACGGGTTGCTGTTCTATTTTGGCCTTTAGCGACATCAATTAAATAGGCTTCAAGCTCCGACTGGCCTTTACCTACAATAGTGTAATCTTGGGTTTTACCATACACATTGGTGCTATCAAGATTAAATACGGCAACTGTTTTGTCTATTGGATAAATTGGGTTGGCAGCGTAATAGCGTGAACCTAATAGACCTTGTTCTTCGCCTGTAGTCGCAATAAAGGTCACTGAACGGTTTAACCTATTACCTTGCTGTGCTTGCTTAGCAAACTGGCGAGCGATTTCTAGTATCCCAGCGGTGCCTGATGCATTATCTAATGCACCGTTATAAATATTATCGCCATCTTTGGTCAAATCGATGCCAATATGGTCCCAATGAGCGGTAAATAATATATGTTCAGCTGCGGCGTTTTTACCGGGTAGAGTAGCGACGACATTGTAACTATCGGCGTACTCAGCTTCGCTAGTGAAAGCGATGTCTGCTGTTTGTTTCAAGTCTAGGTTTATAGCACTGTCTGATGCGCGAGCCATGAGGTTTGTTAGTTCAAAACCCGCTGTTTTGAATATGGCGGTCGCACTATCTAACGTCATCCAGCCTTCTACCGCGATACGTTGATCTTGTACTTCTTTACTGAAAACTAAATCTTGTTGAGCGCCAGTCCAGCTATTTTCTACCACCGACCAAGGGTAAGATGCTGGCGCGGTGTCATGAATGATGATTGCGCCTAACGCGCCTTGTCGGCTAGCTTCTTCAAATTTATAGCTCCAGCGACCATAGTAAGTCATCGCTTTGCCATTAAATTTATCTGACTCAGGGTGAGCAAACCCAGGGTCATTGACCATGATCACCGCGATTTTCCCTTTCATGTCTATGTCTTGGTAGTCATTCCATTGATATTCAGGTGCGTTAATGCCGTACCCTACAAAGACTAATGGTGCATTATTGATGTCTACGCCACCTTTATCATGGCGTGTACCTAGGACAATATCCTTACGGTTTTCCATGGTCATGCCAGCTAAGCTAATTTGTTGTGACTCACTAGCGGTGTAACTCACCATAGGCACGGGTTGTAAGTAACTGTCTTGATAAGTCGTATCTAAGCCCATTTCTTTAAAGGCTGCAGATAAATAATCTAATGTGAGTTTTTCGCCTTTAGTGGTCGGGGCGCGGCCTTCAAACTCATCTGAAGAAAGGGTTTTAATATCTTTTCTAAAACGTGCTTCATCAAAAGTGACTTGGCTTGGGGCAGCTGAAGCACTGTTGATTGTTGAAGGTGCAGAGGTTTGCTCATCAGCACTTTGAGGGCTGCAGGCGCTTAATAACGCTAATGCGCAAAAAGGGAGCAAGTGTTTCATAGGTCATCCTATTGTTATTTTTAAGTATTATTGGAACATTATGGTATTAGAATCACAATGCATTGACTGCATGTTCGTTTCTATAAGCTTATTACTAGAGGTCTATAAACGATAAAATGATTAGTTATGTACACTAAGTATTTTCGGGCAACTAGCCTAATGCTATCAACGCATGATGTATCAAGCTTATGCAGCAAACAAGAGCATAAGCTTGAAATTATGTTACCTAATGTTAACCGAATGAAGATGTAGCAGATTCTACTGATTTAGATGGTTTTTAAAGAGCATCACAACATAAAACCTTACTGACATACTCTTAAAACTCGTTATATTAAATTAGATTTAGTTGCCATGTTCCAGCAAAGTTAATACTTTAGACAACATCAATATCGCCAGCACATTTAAAAACGTGGTTGGGTCTGAAAGGTTCTTTATCAATATCGCCCATTTGGCTGACGCCGCTAGTGACCAGAATTGTTTCAAGTCCAGCTTGGAAACCTGCCAAAATATCAGTGCGCATATTGTCACCAATAATCACGGTATTTTCTGAATGGCCTTTAATATGGTTTAACGCTGAACGTATGATCCACGAGCTTGGTTTGCCAACATAAAATGGCTTTTTACCTGTTATCCGCTCAATCGGAGAACACAATGCGCCGCAAGCTGGGCTGTATGCTGGGCCGTGAGTATCAGGGTTTGTTGCAATAAAACGCGCGCCATTGGCAATAAATCCAGAGGCTTTATGGATCATGTCCCAGTTAAATGAACGAGTTTCACCCACAATAACAAAGTCAGGGTTGATGTCTGTAATGGTAAAGCCCGCATTATAGAGCTCATGGGTTAGGGCACCTTCACCGATAACATAGGCTTTATTACCTTGTTGGTGCTTTAAGAAATCCGCAGTTGCCATTGCAGAGGTATAAAAACAGCTTTCAGGTACATTAATTCCAGCTGCGCCAAGTCGATTTTGCAGATCTTTCCCCGTCTGTACAGGGTAGTTGGTAAGAATAACGAGCGGATTACCTTGTTCTAGTACTCTATGGATAAAAGTATCACTTCCAGGAATGAGTTTGTTGTCATGCAGTAAAACGCCATCAATATCGCAGATAATATTTTTCATTACTAACCCTTTGGCTAAATTATTAACTTAATTAAAAAATCGATTTGCTGTTAATTCATACAAACATACTTTGGCTTAAAAATCATCTTGAGAAGGGCTAAATTGTGAGCGTAAAAAAGCTGGGCGGGTAATGAATATTGGCCTTTATGAAAGCGGGTATGATTTATTTAAATAAGGCGATAAAAAACGGCTTACTTGCTGATGACATAATCCGACTTCAACAGTAATGCCGGCTTTTTCGAGGATACTGATCCCTTTACCGCTATTTCTAGCATCAGGATCTAACATTGCGACTATGACGTGCTTTATTCCTGACTCAATAATGGCATTAGCGCATGCAGGAGTGCGACCAATAAACGCGCAAGGCTCAAGGGTGACATAAGCAATGACATCTGACATAGCGTCTACAATAGAATCAGACATATCGCTAGAGTATGCTTTCAGAGCTTCTATTTCTGCGTGATTATGACCAATCTCCTGCGTGAAACCTTCGGCGACAATCTCATTATTTGTTACTAGTACACAACCAACAGGCGGGTTTGGCTGACATTTTGGCAAAGCCTTATGTGATATTGCTAATGCTCGCAGCATGAACTGTTGTTGCATTGTTGAACTGAACATTATCGAGCTGTGAATGGTTGAGTTGTTATTATTTGGGCTCATTGAATGTATGTACTTATCGGTTATGGTTTATTTCTTTAGACCATGATTTCCACTCTACACTTCTCCCAGGAAATACTATTTTGGTAAACGGCCAGCTATTTTTGAGCCAATGATTAATCGTGTCATAAAGATGGTCTTCTAAATAAACATTATCATCCCTAATCCAGAAATAAACTTCGCAGTGATAATTTGGTGATTGACTTGGATCAATGTACACAGACCCAAGACAGCGAGTATTTGACTTATCAAACACCGAATAGGCAAATGCTGTTCTTGAGTTAAATTCTTGCTGATGGACTTTCAAGCTAGCGGTGTTTTCTTCGAGTGTCATGGTGTTTTGTGGCCAAACGGAACTTGGGCCAAAAAGATACCTTAAACGCTTAATGCTTGACATTACAGCGTCGTAATCTTGTTTAGCCACACTTGGTTCGAGCATTCTAAAGTAGAAATTTCGGGTGATGAATATTGTTGGCACGTCGAAATCTAAAGCAATGAATTCAGTTGTTTGTATTGGCACTTAACACCTCTTTTAGCCGTGAGCATGTTATCTAATGGCTAGTATAGAACATAATGATCAAGCAAGATTTACGATAAAGTTGAACGCTCCTTTCATATTAAAGAGTGACTCTTAAGTTAATCAGGTATCAAGTTAGCAGGATTAGATAGGCCTTGGTTTATCGTATGTTGCATATAAATAACATGAAAAAACGAGGTAAATATTGGGTCTAACCAAAGTCGGTCGCCTTTGTTCGAAGCTGATAGACAGTTAATTCTATTACGAACCATAAATATCCATACCATATCAAAAATTGTTGAGATGACATGAATACCAATGGAGCCTTTCAGTATCAGAGGATCATGTAAATTGATAATGGCGTAAATCAGGCTGTTCAATGACATGGTAAATAAAGCTATTGTAATAGCCATAAATGTAGATGATATTTCTAGCTGGGTATTGTTGTTTATCTGAGTTGAGAATTGATAAAGCTTATAAATAAAATATCCCCCAATGGTTAATACACAAAGTAGGAGTGTTTTAACGACTGAGTCAGCTTTGAAAACGTTTTTAAAATCCATTTCAATCAATTCCTGTTAGTAACAACTGAATTTTTTAATTTGTTTTTATTTATAGAATTGATTATTTTGGACTTTTAGCATTAATGACTTTTTTGATAACTGCAGTTGAAGCGATGGCGATAACCAGCACTAAAAAAATGGTAGAACCAATAATATCCTTATCGATGATGTTATAAACTAATCCAAGAAGGGTAATTGCGGTAATCACTAAGTAACTACTTTTGTCTGATAATTTATCCATAAATATTTCCTGAAACTCCTGTTTCAATCATTCAATAAAGTTGACTATTTAGCGTAAAGTATCACTAGTTAGTTGAGAAGCAAAGGTGAAGTAAAAAATATAGGGAATAGCGCCGGAAATGATTCAAGGTAAATCTGTAAGGCTTGGATTAGAGTTTCTTTCGCAGGGAAAAAAGTGAGAGGAAGATTTAAGCTTTAAAAAAGAGGCTGTTAAGCCTCTTTTATTCATCAACTATTATTCATCAACTATATCAGTGAGAAAATATTATCTCATTAACACTCGACAATATTCACCGCTAAACCGCCTTTGGCAGTTTCTTTGTATTTGCTGCGCATATCTTTGCCGGTATCCATCATGGTTTTAATCACTTTATCTAAACTGACTTTATGATTACCGTCACCACGAAGCGCCATTCGTGAAGCATTAATCGCTTTAACCGCACCCATGGCGTTACGTTCAATACAAGGCACTTGCACTAGCCCTCCTACAGGATCGCAGGTTAAGCCTAAGTTATGCTCCATGCCTATTTCAGCGGCATTTTCTACATGTTCGACAGTGCCACCCATAATTTCAGTGAGCGCTGCTGCGGCCATTGAGCATGCCACGCCAACTTCGCCCTGACAGCCAACTTCAGCGCCAGAAATAGATGCGTTTTTCTTATACAAAATACCAATTGCTGCTGCAGTTAATAAGTAACGACAACAAACATCCATATCGACTTCTTGAACAAAGGTATGGTAATAGCAAAGTACGGCAGGAATAATTCCCGCTGCGCCATTGGTTGGTGCTGTAACCACTCTATCACCAGCAGCATTTTGCTCATTGACTGATAAAGCGAATAAATCGACCCAATCCATCGCGGTTAATGGGTCCATATTGTTGCGGCCTTCAGCTTGTAAGCGACGATATAACGCTGGAGCTCGTCGGCGAAGCTTTAATCCGCCAGGTAGCATGCCTTCTTTTTGATAACCGCGTTCAATACAGTCTTTCATGGTTTGCCAAATTTCCCACAAACCCTGTTTAACATCATCTTCTGAGGCGATACTTAACTCATTTGCCATCATCAGCGATGAAATACTTAACCCATTATCACAGCACAGATCCAACAATTGACTGGCTGAGTCAAAATCATAAGGCGCAGATTTTATCGGCGTGGCAGGGGATGCATTGGTTTGGGTTATTTCATCTTCATCAAGAATGAAACCACCGCCAACGGAGTAGTAAGTACGTTCATAAATGCATTCGCCTTGGCTATAGGCATATAACGTCATGGCGTTAGCATGTGCAGGAAGACTTTTACGGCGATGATAGGTAATACCATTGTCGCGAGTAAATTTAACTGAGCGACCATCTGCGAGTATCAGTGTTTGATTAGCGGATACTTGTTCAAGAATGTTATCAATAGCATCAGTATCGACGGTATCAGGGTCTTCACCCATAAGACCAAGGATGACCGCTTTACCAGTACCATGACCTTTACCTGTTTGGCCTAATGAGCCAAACAGTTCTGAACGTAATTCATCGGTATTCTGTAACAAACCTTGGTTTGCTAAATGCTGCATAAACAGCTTACCCGCTTTCATTGGTCCGACAGTATGGGAACTTGAGGGCCCAATACCGATTTTGAACATATCAAATACGCTAATCATTGTTATCAACCTTAATACTCAGTCGTTTTTATTATAGTCGTTTATTATTTTACCGCGGCGAATATCACAGCTATAAACCAGATTAACAATTCTTGGTAAACTGTATCTCTAGCCACTATTTCTCTGCATAATAGTCAATATTACATACAGATTTTAAAGCAGTATTTGCCTGACGGTTTTCAAATTTCGTCTGTTATTTAATTGAGTATCCCATACTTTTTATTAGATCGTTCATTAGATTTTTTTATGCGATGCACTTCAGATTAGTTGAAGTAATTGTAACCCAGATCACAGTGGCGACTTTTTTGTAATATGGACAATCAAGCCCGTGACGTTAAGGCAATAATAGGAGTTAGCGTGAGTTATTTAATGATGGATTTAGCTGGCCTGAGTGTCAGCGAGGAAGAAGCCGCTTTATTACAGCATCAACAGGTGGGAGGAATTATATTATTTTCCCGCAATTTTTCTAATAAAGCGCAGTTAATTGAGTTAGTAAAATCAGTTCGTGAAATTCGTGCAGATTTATTGATAGCAGTGGATCATGAAGGCGGGCGTGTGCAGCGCTTTAGAGAAGAGTTTACTCTGATACCTGCGATGGGAGATATCTTACCTGCAGCTAAAGGGGATATGGCATTAGCACAGCGCTGGAGTCGAGAGCTTGGCTTTTTAATGGCGATTGAATTGGTCGCTTGCGATATTGATTTAAGTTTTGCGCCAGTTCTGGATGTTAATGGTGTCAGCGATGTTATTGGTAAGCGCAGCTTTAGCGCTAAACCTAAAGAAGTGGGTTTATTGGCTGAATCTTTTATTGAAGGTATGAATCAAGCCGGTATGGCTGCGGTGGGTAAACACTTTCCCGGCCATGGCAGCGTGAAAGCGGATACGCATGTGGCAATGGCTGAAGATAATCGCAGTAAAGATGAAATCTTTAACTTTGATATGCAACCTTTCAAGCAGCTGATGGCGAAAAAACAATTGAATGGTGTGATGCCTGCTCATGTGGTTTATAAACAGGTTGATCCTAATCCTGCTGGCTTTTCGTCTTATTGGCTGCAAGACATATTACGTCAGGAACTCGCCTTTGACGGGGTTATTTTTTCAGATGATTTAGGCATGAAAGGAGCCTCGTTTGCAGGGGATTATTTGGGACGTGCCCAAGCCGCTTTATCGGCTGGCTGCGATATGATTTTGGTATGTAACGATCCTGAAGGTGTTAAAACCTTGCTGTCAGAGTTTTCATGGCCTGAAAAGGGTCCAACGTCGAATGCTCAAGGCTTAAAAGCAGATATGGCGCAAGTGATGATTGGTCTTGGTTCAACTGACCGTTGGGAAAAAGCGCAAATGCTAGCCAAGCAAATCTTAAGCTAGTTTTTTGGAGTAAGCGTGAATTGTGAGAGGGCTAATAGGTGATTCTACATCGCTGGTTGGTTAATTGCTAAGCAGTTAACTCCTGATAGTTAGCAAATATGATATGGGTATGTTACAAAATGATACAGGTGAATTTAACATGCGACTTAAATTCACTTATATCAATGTCATATTATGCAAATTTTTGCTTTATACAGCTAATCGAATGATTAGCTGTTTTTTTATGTAAAAAAACCGAATGAGATGTATTGTCAATACTACCCATTCGGTTCTAATTTTTGCTAAAGCGGCTTACTAACGTTTAATCAAGACCACTATTAATTAAGCTGACGTTGAGTCGAATTGATACCAGAAGCCATCGATTCAGTTACAGCTTCAGCATTTAATTCAGTCAGTGAATCATCTTCAAGTACTAACTCTGCTGGCTTTGTCGTAGTAGGTTGTTCCATCTTTCTGATTTGCATAATAATCCCCATATTTGGGTGATCAAAATAATGTACTTCACCAGATCTTACTCGGCGGTTTTGCACCATAGGTATTGATTGTAAAAATGGACTCATGACTTTTTCATCATTGGCATCAACACTGTATTGATAATAGTCACTTTGATTGGTTTGCTTTTGAATCGGTTTGCGTAAAGCCAACTTAGTTTCAATAAACAAATAATGACTTAAGTAAATATTGATATTACCGTCAAGCTCCCACACTGGCTTGGTTTGAGGTTCATCAACAAAGCTGCCAAATGACGATGTGAAATCAAACGTTGAAAATTCATCATCAACTTCTTCAGCGACTGGATTACCGGCGTAATCAAATTGCTCTGAAAAATCCTTACCGGCAAAAATACGAATTGGCTTAGCGCGATTACGTGACTGCATATCTTGTTGCCAAGTGATGTGCAGTAAGCTACGAACGTCTTTTTCTCGACGGACGGTGCTGATTATTTCTGCAAATTCACTTTGAGACTCGGCTAACAATAACGGCCCTTCACCTAAATACGCCACTTGCGGCGATTCAGCTGCAATCGAAAACGGCACTTGGCTTGGGAATGTGGTTTTGTTGGCGCTAACTAAAGGGTCTTGGCAATCGACTTCGCTACTTGTCCAGTCGGTTGAGGTACAACCGGTTAGCCCAAGTGCAACGCCAGTAATATCATTACTGATCATGGGCGTGATTAAATCGATATTTTTGCGATTAGCAGGGGTTGCAGTGTTTTCTTGCCACTGCTCGAGACTGTTTGACTGTCTTTCAAATACGAAGACTTCAACCTCAAACCAAGATTTAGCTTGAGCATTAATCGACGCAGTCATCGCTGTTAAAGCGGCAATGGAAATAGCAAAGTTACGCAGCACTATTTAGTTTCTCCAATACGGTGTTTAGCTAATTGCTCTAGCAGAGTCTTGATTAAGTCTAGACGTTGTTTACTGGTTTCTGCAGGCATAGTGAACTTTAACTTATTTGAGCCTTCCATTCGATAAATTTGTGGCTGACTTTGTAATAAACCAATGATAAACATAGGATCGATTTTATGATCGTCAGTAAATTCAATGCTGCCACCTTTTGCATGCATCTCAATTTTACTTGCGCCTAACGCCGTTGCTTGATGTTTGTATAAGGTTAGCTCCATCAAGTTACGGGTTGGATCAGGCAGTAATCCAAAGCGGTCGATAAACTCAACTTTAAGTTCATCAAGCATTTTTTCGGTTTCACAATTGGCAATGCGTTTATATAAAGATAAACGCATATTAACGTCAGAGACATAGTCATCAGGTAACAATGCTGGGATACGCAAATCAACTTCACACTGTGAATTAAGCATGTAAGCGAGTGAAGGCTCCTTACCTTCTTTTAACGCTTTCACTGCTGATTCAAGCATTTCCATGTATAAGCTAAAACCAATTTTAGAAATATGACCGCTTTGCTCATCACCGAGCAGTTCACCTGCACCGCGAATCTCTAAATCTTGTGTCGCTAGCATGAAACCTGCACCTAAATCTTCTAGGGCATCAATTGCAGCAAGGCGCTTACGGGCATCAGCACTCATTAGTTTTGGGTGCGGGGTCATTAAATACGCATAAGCCTGATGGTGTGAGCGGCCAACACGACCACGTAATTGATGCAGTTGCGCTAAGCCGAACTTATCGGCACGGTCGATGATAATTGTGTTTGCGCTCGGTACATCAATACCGGTTTCAATGATGGTGGTACACACCAACACATTAAAGCGTTGGTGATAAAACTCTGACATCACTTTTTCAAGCTCACGCTCGCGCATTTGGCCATGAGCGGTAACAACACGGGCCTCAGGCAATAAATCACGAATGTCTTGAGCACACTTTTCAATGGTCTCAACATTGTTATGCAGGAAGTAAACCTGACCACCACGCAATATTTCACGCAAGATAGCTTCTCTGACGGTAGCAATATCATACTCACGCACAAAGGTTTTCACTGCGAGACGTTTTGCTGGTGGCGTAGCAATGATTGATAAATCACGCATGCCAGACATGGCCATGTTTAAGGTACGCGGGATTGGGGTCGCGGTTAATGTGAGAATATCGACATTGGCACGTAAGGCTTTAATTTTCTCTTTTTGACGTACACCAAAGCGATGTTCTTCATCAATAACCAATAAGCCTAAATTATCAAAATTAGCTTCAGCTTGAAGTAATTTGTGAGTACCGATGACAATATCGACTTTGCCTTCAGATAGCTGTTGTAATACTTGGTTCTGTTCTTTGGCTGAGCGAAAACGTGACATCACTTCAATGACTACAGGCCAATCGGCAAAGCGGTCTTTGAAGTTTTCGTAATGCTGCTGGGCAAGTAGGGTAGTTGGCACCAGCACAACCACTTGCTTGCCTGCGTTAACGGCAACAAATGCGGCGCGCATGGCCACTTCGGTTTTACCAAAGCCCACATCACCACAGACTAATCTGTCCATTGCCATTGGGGTTTGCATGTCAGTTAACACAGCTTCAATAGCGGTTTCTTGATCGACGGTTTCTTCAAATGGGAAACCTTGGGCAAACTGGGCATATTCCTCAGCTTCAATTTTCATCGCATCGCCAGGTCGAGCTTGTCTGCGGGCATAAACATCTAACAGCTCAGCTGCGACATCTCGAATTTTTTCAATGGCTTTTTTCTTGGCTTTAGCCCAAGTTTCGTTTCCTAGCTTGTTTAAGCTAGGCGTTTCATCAGCGCCAACACTGTAGCGGCTAATGAGATGCAGTGATGAAACAGGTACATAGAGCTTATCGCCGCCAGTATATTCAAGCTGTAAATATTCAGCGACTAAGCCGCCGGTATCAAGGGTTACTAAGCCTTTGTAAAGGGCTACGCCGTGCTCCAAGTGCACAATAGGTTCACCGACTTTGAGTTCAGCGAGGTTTTTAACTAGAACATCAGAGCTGACTTGTTTTTGTTTTTCACGGCGGCGTTGCTGCGAAATACGTTGACCAAATAATTCAGTTTCACAGATGACACTGACTTCGCCTTTAGGCGTGTCATGAATAATACAGCCTCGTGAGAGTGGCGATACAACAAGACCAATCGTGTCTTTAGCGGTTTTAGCGTTAAGGTAATCATCAAGGTGGTCAAACAGTTTCGGTTTAATACCTATCTTGGCTAATAGCTCGATAAGTGCTTCGCGTCGACCTTCTGATTCGGCGCAAAATACCAATTGTTTATGAGTTTCACTGTATTGTTGCAGGTTGATCAGTGGCTGCTTTAATTTATGATTCGCATTGATGTCAGGTAGAGCTGAGACATTGGCAGATTGTGCTTTAGCATTGTCTTCAGTACCTAATGCCAACTGTGAACGTTGGTAGTTTTTAAAATTCGCGAACAGTTCATCAATCAGTAAATACAGCTCTTGGGGGGCAAGTAGCGGTCTTAATGGATCAACGCGTCTGTCTTCATAACGCGCATTGATTTCATTTAAGTGATGTTGGCTTGCCTGCTCAATATCACCCAACGTCATTAGCTGAGTGTCAGCAGGTAAATAGTCAAACAAGTTGGCTGAGTCATCAAAAAACAGTGGCAGATAGTTTTCTATCCCTGCTGGCATCAAGTTGCGGCTGACTAACTGATAAACTGACTCGGCTTCTTTTGAAATGACTTCGAAGCGGCGACGGTAGCGTTGTCTAAAGCCTTCGATACCGGCAGCATCCGTTGGAAACTCTTTAGCGGGTAACATGCGTACTGCATCAACTTCCTGTTTCGAACGTTGGGTATCAACATCGAAATAGCGAATCGACTCGACTTCATCGTCAAACAATTCAATACGCAGTGGCTCATCAGATCCTGTCAGGAAAATGTCCATAATCGAGCCGCGAATGGCAAACTCGCCGTGCTCGTAGACTTGGTCAACTGAGTAGTAGCCAGTATCGGTAAGATGTTGCCTAACTTGCTGCAAGCTATAAGTGTCGCCTTTTTTCAGCAACATCACATTGGCGGTTAAAAACGATTTTGGCGGCAGTTTCACCATTAATGTATTCACCGGCACAATAATGACATTGTGTTGGCTTTGGCTCATTTGCGCTAAGGTTTCTAATCGCTGGGAAATCAAATCCTGATGGGGTGAAAAACTGTCATAAGGCAGGGTTTCTCTATCGGGAAATAAACACACATTCACATCAGACTGAGATAACAAGTAGGCTAGCTCAACTTCAAGTTGTAATGCACCCGGGGTATCACTGGTGACAATTAAACTGGTACCAGGATGTTGAGCAATTAAACTTGCGAGAGTGACGGCTTGAGAGACGCCCCCCAGGGTTGATAATGTCTGAAATTGCTGGCCTTTTTTGACACTAGGCGGTGTTAAAACGTTAAAATTCTTCATTGAATTATTAAGTTGGCTTCTTTAAATGTGTGATTCACCCAGTTTGATGATGTTTGAGTATATTAAAAACCTTCAAACTGGTGTTAATTAAGGCAAGCTTTCCCCGTTACCTTAAATGTCTGGCAGCTATTATATGCGAGCAAAAACGAAGTTGCAGGAACATTCGTTATTCAACGCTTTGTTGGCGGCTTTGCTTGCGCATCTTTAACATCTTTTGTTGAACATTTAGGCTGGCTTTAACCAGTTGCTCGACATCTGCATCCAGTATTTGACTGAATTCTAGACTGATGTTATATGAGCCAGTTTGTGACTCGTTTTCAATACGCTGGCATTGGGTTACTTGGCATAAACATAAAATGGCAACTAACTCGCTACTGATATAGATTGAGGTTTTAAAGTAATCATCGACATTTAACGCAGTGTCTGAAGTTAAGCTAATACCACTGCCGCCAAAGTGAGAACCCAGGAACTTGTCACCCGTTTGCACTTCTTTTTCTAACACATGATGTAACACTAAATCGACTTTGCGAGACTGAAGTTTGAGAAAGTCGACAACCGCCTTAGCATCATTGTCTAAGCCTCTCAATTGTAAAAGGCAACTGGCTTCAAGCTCTTTAACTTCAGACAGTAGTTTCAACCCTACAGATTGCATTGAGCGCAAGTCAGCTTCAGTCGGAATACCTTTGGATTCTGGCCAAGATTCTAGGTAGACATTGAATTGATGAGGCACAGTAAAGTATGCATTAGATTCAGTGAACAAGGTTTGCCTCTTTATTTATTAAACTAATACCCCTATTATCATGCCCATCTTTATCATTTAGCAAGTTTTAACCCGCTTGCGTAAATAAACTGCTGTTTTATATTAAACAATATACAAATAATGCCGTTTTATTCGCCTTACAAACTTGGGATGTGCTTTCCTTTATGAATTTTCGGTTTTCACTGTTTATAGGTTACCGCTATTGGCGCACAAGAAAAGCCAATGCTTTTGCATCTTTCATTACTTTTTTTGCTGTTTCGGGTATTTTTTTAGGTGTCGCTGCGCTGATTATTGTTAGCTCAGTGATGAACGGTCTAGAAGGGCAACTCAAAGAGCGAATTCTAGGTGCTGTGCCGCAGTTAACCCTAGTTAATGACGCAGGTTTTAGTGATTGGCAGCAACAGACGCAATCATTAACTGCCCAATCTCAAGTGCATGGGTTAGCACCTACTGTAACCACTCAAGCCATGGTGCAATCCAGTCAGAATATCAGTGCTGTGCAAGTTTATGGCGTATTCCCAGAATATGAACAAAACTTGTCGGCCATAATCGCTAATACCTATTCCAGTGCGTTTGAGCAGTTGACACCGGGTAGTTACAATATTGTACTTGGCAGTGAATTAGCGAGAAAGTTATCCATCAATATCGGTGACAGAGTCAGACTACTTAGTGGTGATGGCGTGGTGTATTCGCCACTCGGTCCTGTGCCAAGCCAGCGAAAATTTACTGTAGCGGGTGTATTTGAGATGGGCTCGCAAGTCGATTCAGCGTTAGCTTATATTCATTACACAGACGCAAGACGATTAATGCGATTAAAGCCAAATGAAATCAATGAGCTTAGAGTGTATTTGGCCGATCCGTTCGCTGCGCCGCAAATGGGTGAAAGTATTGCCGCAGAACTTAAACAGCAGAACATTGATATCACAACCCGAGATTGGCGTGAAAGTTTTGGCCATTTATTCGCTGCGGTCAAAATGGAAAAAAACATGATGTCATTGATGTTATCGCTGATTGTCGCTGTTGCAGCGTTTAACATTGTGTCAGCGTTAGTAATGATGGTTATAGATAAAACCACTGATGTGGCGGTATTAAAAACCCAAGGGTTAACCACTCAGGCAGTGATGAATATCTTTATTGTGCAGGGCTCGCTTAATGCGATTATTGGTCTGGGATTAGGGGCTCTGGCTGGTGTTACCATCACCTTAAATTTAAATATTATTTTGGGCGTATTAGGCATTTCAGTATTGGGAGCAGGGCAAATGTTACCGGTCGAGATCTCGGTTACCCAAATCGCTATTATTGTTGTTGGCACCTTGGCGATGACGCTTATTGCCACGATTTACCCAGCATTAACCGCTGCACGCGTTCAGCCAGCAACCGCATTGAGATATGAATAATGAAAAAAGAAGCTTCAGTGATATTGCAAGTCAGTAACGTAAGCAAACAGTTTCATGATGGTGAAACCACCACCAAAGTGCTGACTAATGTTGATTTGAATGTGTATAAAGGCGAACAACTTGCCATTGTTGGTAGCTCTGGTTCAGGTAAAAGTACCTTATTGCATATCATGGGAACATTGGATATTCCTACCGCTGGCGAGGTCTTGCTTGATGGTGAAAATCTCTATCAATTAAACGCCACTCGTCAGGCCGAAATACGTAATCAAGATTTAGGGTTTATTTACCAATTTCATCATTTGTTACCTGAGTTCTCAGCACTTGAAAATGTGGCAATGCCAGCATTTATTCAAGGCCGAGATAAAAAGCAAACCTTGAAAGAAGCGACTGAATTACTCGAAAGAGTCGGCCTTGGGCATAGATTACAGCATATCCCTGCGCAGCTTTCAGGCGGAGAGCGTCAGCGCGTCGCGATTGCTAGAGCGCTTATTAATAAGCCTAAGCTAGTGCTTGCAGATGAGCCAACGGGTAATTTGGATGCTAACAGTGGCGACAGTGTGTATTTGCTTATTCGCGAACTCGCTCAGCAATTAGGGACTGCATTTGTTGTGGTCACTCATGATTATAAGCTGGCTGAAAAGATGGATAGACAGCTAACGATGAAAGACGGTGTATTGCAGTCTTTAACGGGGGCTAATAACCCTCTTGCTGCAAAAGCTGAGTCAACTGCGATGGATAATAGTTAATGAAATCATTACTGCCGCTCACAATAGGTTGGCGTTTTTATCGGGCTAGACAATCTAATGGTTTCATTGGGTTTATTTCATTTGCCTCCACAGCGGGTATCGCACTGGGTGTTGCGGTACTTATTTTGGTGTTATCCGCCATGAACGGTTTTGAGCGAGAGCTTGAACAACGTTTGTTAGGTGTAGTGTCTCATGGCGAGTTGCTCAGTGTGAATGAGCCTTTACATGATTGGCAGTCTATTGCAGAAACAGCTAAAGATATGCCCGAAATCGTCGCCACAGCGCCTTTTATTCGGATGCAAGGACTCGTGCAAAAGCCGGGTGGTTTTCAAGGTATTGAGCTTAACGGTATTGAACCTGAATTTGAGCAAAAAGTATCAACACTCGCAGAGTTTATGCCGGCCGCTGCCTGGAATGCGTTGGCTGAGCCAGTAAACAATATTGTCTTAGGTCGCAGTCTATTAGACAAGCTTGGCTTAAGTGTTGGCGATACATTATCTATGTATACGCCGGACATGAGCCAATCTAATAAATTGTCAGCAGCTAAAAGTCATCGATTTATTGTGGCAGGGGTTTACGATTTAGGGGGCGAGATTGAATCGACGCAGGCATATGTTTCGATGTCATACCTTGCTAGCGTATTAAAAATTCCCCAAGGTTCAGCAACCGGCCTTAGAATTACCGTTAACAATGTATTCAGTGCGCCAAGAATTACTCGCGATCTTGGCTATGCGCAAAGTCAGTATTTACACTTAAATAACTGGACTCGCTCACAAGGGCATTTATATCAAGATATTCAACTAGTCCGCATGGTGATGTACTTAGTGCTGGCGTTAGTTATTGCAGTGGCTTGTTTTAATATCGTGTCTACCTTAGTGATGGCTGTGAGAGATAAAAGTGCTGAAATTGCAATTTTAATGACCATGGGCTTAAAACGTGGCGCTGTTATGGCGATTTTTATCATGCAAGGCGGCTTGAACGGTTTATTAGGTTGTACCATTGGCGCTGGTATTGGGGTGCTGCTTGCAACCAACTTAAGCGCAACAGCCAGTTTTGTTGAACGAACCTTTGGGATCCAGCTATTAGCTTCTGATATTTATTTTATCGACTTTTTACCGTCTGAATTACAACAACAAGATGTGATATTAGTGGTCACAATGGGACTCGTCATGAGCTTGTTTGCGACGATTTATCCAGCTTATAAAGCCACTAAAATTGCTCCAGCATCAGCACTAGCGGGTCGTTAAGGGCTTATTTCTACGCTGCAAGTTTTCAGAGCAAGCAAGGTTTGTTTGATTCTGTAAGTTGAGTTTGTTGTCTTTATCAATAAGATATCTAATGTAAGATGATATAAATCAATAACTTAAGCGGTCGACTTTGTCAGGCGAGCCGTATAATAAGCTGTTATGTTTCTTTGGGTCGGAGTCGATATGGAGGTTAACTTGGAATTTTCAGATTACATGGCAATTAGTGCCTTTCTGGTTGCTTTACTCTCAGCACTATATGCTAGGTGGACTTGGTCAGAAGCTAAAAAAGCAAATGGTATCTCACGTGTAAATTCACTCCTGACCTTAAAACAGCATTACTCGGATCTATTGCAAAAAGAGCATGATAAATCTAAAGCGTGGCTTGAGGGTAAAGAAAATAAGGTTAGTGATGGTTACACCGAAGCTTGTTTAAATGCAGCAGATTATCAGCAGAAATATAGGCAAGTTAGCTCGCAACTTGAAAAGCTAAAACCTGAAGTGTTAACCAACGAAACATAACAAGAATTTAAAGTGGGACTGCTAACAGTTTGCTCGGTTCCGCTTCGCTGCACATTCTAGCAAACAATTATCAGCCCCTTAAATGGACGTTGAGGATGTAGAATTAATCTATAGTGGTAAAATGTAGATGATTTCTGTGTTTACACCGTCCGTACAATTCACTTTCTAGTGGGATACTCCCTTTGATTTCACGTAGCAACGCCATTAGAGGCTTAATTTTTACGATTCTGAAGCTGGTTTACTGAAATAGAAATTCTACTAGCTCGTTAAATGCCCCCTCAATGTCAGCTCATGGAGTCCAATTCTCCTGTAGAAATCTAACCACTCACCTTAGTCAAAGTAACTTTTAACACTGTCCCAAATCCCTAAAGACGTATCAGGAAATAAGTCGATACCCAGTGCCGATTTTAATAGGTACAACATTAGTAGCCCAAACAGCATACTAATAATGATAAAACCACTGACACTAGCAAACATCATCAGCATAGATAGGTTCTTTTCTCGACGAGTATAGGCGCGTTTGTTTTTACCTAGTAAAAACACGTAGTAAAAACGCCACTTAATGAAAGGAAATTTGAATGTTCCTCGTTTATCTACGAAGTGTCCGCCCCAAGTATTAGGACCCAATGACATCTTTATGGCATGGAGTTGTTCATTAGTGAAACTTGATGCAACATCAGATGGTGAGCGTTTGAGCACTTTTTCAATAAGTGGATCTTGCCTTATGGTATCGCTGGTTGTTTTTTGAGCAGGGCTTGTCATCGATACCCCTTGTTTATCATTATTAACGATTAAGTTAAATCTAGCATACAATTGTAAAGTTACTGAAATTGAACACAATAGACTATTAAAGGCGCTAATGATGACAGATTTTCAGCAAGTGATTTCATTTTGGTTTGATGACATAGACAAGTCTATGTGGTTTAAAAAAGACAACGAGTTCGATCGAATTATCATGTCTAAATTTGCCAGGTTACACAGTCAAGCCATGGCTGGAGAACTATATGAGTGGCGAAAGCAGCCTCAAGGCAGGTTGGCGGAAATTATTGTATTGGATCAATTCTCCAGAAATATGTACCGAGACTCTGCAAAAGCGTTCGCATCAGACACACTCGCATTGGTTTTAGCCCAAGAAGCCGTAGCACAGGGGCAAGATAAGCTGTTAACAACAACTGAACGTAGCTTTTTGTACATGCCTTACATGCATAGCGAGTCTGAAGTCATTCATCAGCAGGCACTCGTCTTATTTAATCAAGATGGTTTGGAGTCAAACTATCAGTTTGAAAAAAAGCACTTTGACATCATAAAGCAATATGGCCGCTATCCTCATCGAAACAGTATTTTAGGAAGAGAGTCTACTGCAGCAGAAATCGCCTTTCTCACTCAACCTGGATCAGCGTTTTAAGGCCGAATTAATGTAATAAGCAGCTCAGTTAAAAACAAAAACGCCTATCAATAGCTTGATAGGCGTTAATCTTACGTCACGAATATGCGTTGTTTTACGCAATAAGCGCGATTAGTCGTAATGTTGCTCGTAACGAAGTAATGCCAAGTCATCGTTACCGTTGAGCACATGTTTAATAAATGGATTATTAAACAAACTCTCACTCTTAGCACTATGCAAGGTGATTGGGCCGCTTGTTGGCACTTGTTCAAGGTAAATATCATTAAACAAATGGCTATAATAGTTAATGAAGCTTGGTAAAAGCAGTACAAGTTCTGATGATAACGTTTGAATGAATTTAAAAATATTCATACGAATAGTTTTATCAATTGCCACGACACTTGCCAGCTTCAGGTAGCCGTTTTGTGCAACACAAAAGGCAAGGTGCCCGATAAGTGAATTGTTATAGTAAAAACATACAACCTTTAAACGCTTACATCCAATGTGTTCAAGGGTTTCATTAAAGTCATAACCGCTTTGCACTTTATGCGCTTGGTATATCGACTCTTTGTCATCTTCAGCCATCTCATCAAACCAAAACTCTTTAATTTGATTAATGCTGTAATTGTAAATGTTTGGCATTTGGCCATCATGAATACGATTTTTACGGGCTTTTCTGATAACTTTTAATTCATGTTCGTCGTATTGATAACACTGGTTAAAAAAGTTCGCTAAACCTACTCTTCGATTTAAAGATGGCAGAATAGTGCCTTTTTCCCAAAGACTCACCATTGACTGGTTTATGTTTTTGAACAGGCTGTGATTATTCGCTAAATCATCAGCTAAAGTTTGTTGAGATAGACGATACGATTTACGGTATTGTCTTAACACACTCGAAAAACTTTCTTTGTTAAATTCGGTTTCAGTAAACTGATTTGCCACGTGCTTCCCCTGGATACATATGTGAACTAAATGTCGTTGTCATTTAAACGACGCAAATCTTAGTTAACACTTGTGACGTGAGCTACTTATAATAACTATAAGCTATGCTAATATTGGGGCGTATTTATCAAGGATTAACGCATGTACGTAAAGTATTCAGATCAAATAAACCTTAACTATTTACGTGTATTTAATGAATTGTATATAACGCGTAGTACAACTGGTGCAGCGGCAAAATTAGGTATCTCTCAATCAGCTGTAAGCCAGATATTATCTAAGTTACGTGAGGCAACTGGCGATCCATTATTCATCAAGGGTCAAGGTCATTTAGTGCCTACTGTTAGAGCAACAACGATTGGTGAAGGTTTAGCTGCTGAGCTGATGTTATTAGAAAAAAAGTTATATCCTGATGAGTTTTTTAATCAGGCCGATTTTGACGGCGAGATCACATTTGCGATTTCCAGCCCACTGATTGATATCATTTCAAAACCACTCGTAGAGATCAGCTCAAAGATTTTGCCAAAGGCGAGAATTTCGTTTGTTCATTGGAACGATCATACTCTTGATCAAATTATCAATGGCGATGTTCATATTGGTTTTAACCTGTTTCCATTAAATGCACCAAAAGAAATTAGACAAATACCTATTAGAGAATCAAAGCCCATTTTTGTTAGCAGAACGGAAAATAAATGGATTGAAGAGGGAATGGAAAATAGTGGTTTCAAAGACCATGTTTTTGCGGGTGTCATACTCAGTGGGATTAATCGTATTAAGGGGATCCTAGAAAACACTGATTTAATGGAAGGGTTTAGGTTTAAATATCGCTCTGAGTCACAATCGATATTGGCGAATCATTTACTGACCGACAATAGCGTTATTCTGGTCGATGAGTTGTCTAGCCATCATTATGAAGAATATTATTGTTACCAGGCGCCTCAGCGACTTAATAAGTTATTACCGACTTCCTTGAGTTACGCTATTTATTACTTGCAAGCAAATCATCAACATCCAATTTACTCTGATGCAGAAAGGGTTGTTCGTAACATACTGGATGAGCTTCTTGCCAACATTAAGATTATTCCCAACCAAAACCGCTATTAAGTCATCAGACTGCTGTGACATTGATAACGTCGTTGAGTTAACTGAGCATAAAAAAGCGCTACATTTTGGGAATGTAGCGCTAATAAGCGGTTTTTAAAACTCACTGAAATCGATTAGTGCAAAAGTCGACGGAGAGAAACGACTTAACCGACTTACAGTTTCACCATCAACTTACCTTTGTTGCCACCGCTAAAGAATAAATTTAACCCATCAATTGATGATTCAAGGCCTTCTAATACGTGTGCACGATGTTTGATTTTACCCTGCAGCACATAAGGGGTTAACTTCTCTAATAGGCTTGGTACTTCGCCGTAATGATCTGGCATAGTAAAACCTTGCACCGTAATGCGTCGTTTAAGGATATTCATCCAACTCGGTCCTGGGGCAGGTGTCTGTTTACTGTAATCTGCAATCAGTCCACATACCATGACGCGTCCATGTGGATTCATTCTATCGACAATTAGGTTTTGAATCGGGCCTGCGGTATTTTCAAAAAATAAATCAATCCCTTGTGGAGCTAACTTATCTAATTCAGCAGCTAAGTCTGCTTTTTTATAATTTATTGCAGAATCAAAACCAAGCTCGTTCACTATCCAGTCAGCTTTTTCATCACTGCCTACAACGCCAATGACATGTAAGCCATCAGCTTTAGCTAATTGCCCTACAATCGAGCCTACAGAGCCCGCTGCGCCCGTGACAATGATTGTTTCGCCAGCTTTAGGTTTGCCGACATTAAATAAACCTTGAGTTGCGGTTAAACCTGGTAGGGCAAAGACCGATAAAATTGCTTCGTCAGGGAGTGGTGCATCGATTTTGTTTAAGCCTTTACCTTCACTGACAAAGTACTCTTGCCAACCCATCATCCCCATCACGCGATCGCCCGCTTTAAAATCTGGATGATTACTTTCAACGACCTCGCCAACACCACTACTGCGCATTACATCGCCTAAATTAACCGGTGGAATATAGCTATCAGTATCTGGTTGCATCCAACCAAACATTGCCGGATCCAATGACATGTAGTTTTGCTTAACCAGTAATTCACCTGGTTTAACAGTAGGCATTGGCTTTTGAATCACTTCAAAAATATCTGAAGTGATTGGGCCACCTTGTGGGCGTTTGACAAGGTTAATGGCGGTATAGGTGCTCATTGAAATATCCTTTTACTCATTGGGTTCGATATATTGTTTGTTGAAGTTATTATTCCTTTTCTTTTTTATAAGATATAGTGGCTAAAAAGCGATTCTTTATTGCTTTTATGACAACAATGGATGATTTATGGATCAATTAAGAGCTCTTAAGTATTTTGTCAAAGTCGTAGAATTAGGCAGCTTTACTCAAGCGGCTAAGACTTTTTCAGTGCCTGCTTCATCATTGTCACGTCGTGTGGCTGATTTAGAGAAAAGTTTAGGGGCAACCTTATTAAAGCGATCTACACGTGCGGTTAGCTTAACTGAGATTGGTACTGAGTATTATCAACAAGTATCTTCGCTGCTCAACCAATTAGAGCAAAGTAATGAAGCCGTTAGAAGTTATCAAACAGAACCAATGGGGACGTTGCGGATCAGTGCGATGGTAGGGATTGGCCGTGAAGTACTTATTCCCTTAATGGATGAGTTTTCTCGTTTATACCCCAAAGTTATTCTTGATATTGAACTCAGCGATGAGCTGTCTTCGGTTGGTCGGGATGATGTTGATATCGCGATCAGGGGCGGATACGCCCCAAATGACAGAGTGGTAGCGATTCGGTTAATGGACAATCAATTTATTCCTGCAGCGACTGAGCAATACTTGCAGCAAATGGGCACTCCTCATCATCCATCTGAATTGTCACAGCATAAAGGGTTATATTATCGCTCGCCTAATGGCAGAGTACCTTGGTTAAGTTTTATCGATGGTCAATGGCAAGATGTGTCAGCTCCAGCAGCTGCCATTAGCAATGCTGGGGAGTGGTTGATTGAAAAAGCCAAACAGGGTGATGGCATTGTCATGATGCCAAGATGGGTGTTATCGCCTTTTTTACATCGAGGCGAGCTACAAGAACTTGATTTTGAGCCACCGCTATCAGCCAGCCAAAGTGCTGACTTTGGGGTTTACTTGATATATCAAAAGCAGCGCTATCACGTGCCCAAAGTAAAAGCTGCGGTAGATTTTTTAGTGGCGAGAATTAAACATGCGACATGGGGCTAACTAGTATTGGCTTTAAGTATTAGCTTTAAGGAAATATTCATTAGTATGGCTTGGGTGAAGATCGTTTAAAGTTTAGCAAGTAGCAAGTAGCAAGTAGCAAGTAGCAAGTAGCAAGTAAAAAAGTGATACATAGAAAAGTAACTGCTGGTCAATGATTACAGGGTATATAAGGTTACCAATATGGACTTTAAAATAGTAACTCAGCATTTGAGCATACGTGCCTTTAGGGAAGAGGATTTGACCTTCTTTGCCGAATATAGAGCCGACCCGAAAATCGCCCAATACCAGAGCTGGACTGACTACAATATTGAACAAGCACGTGCGTTTTATGCAGCAATGGATTATCAAACCTTCGGTCAACCAGGTCAGTGGTTTCAATTGGCTATTGCAGATAAACAAACTCAGCAGATTATGGGCGATGTTGCACTGCATTTTGTTGATGAGCAGCAAATGGAAATCGGTTTTACATTGGCGCAGCAATATCAACAACAAGGCTTTGCCTATGAAGCCGTTACTGCTGTAATTGAGTACTTATTTTTTAAATTGAATAAACACCGTATTGTGGCGACAACTGACGCCAACAATAAAGCTTCAATGGCTTTATTAACCAAGTTAAGTTTTAGAAAAGAAGGTCATTACCATCAAAATATCTTTTTTAAAGGCCATTGGGGTGATGAATGTTTTTTTGCTCTGCTAAAGGATGAGTATATGACCAAGCTTGAGGAAAACTAGATGGCTTGTGATGAATGCCAAGAATCCATTTTTAAGCAAAAGATTGGACGGTGTAAAGCCTGCATGTGGCAATTAACGGGTTTGTCGATGGTTGGCTGGCCACTATGGTGGTGGCTTTATGCTGAAGATATGACCTCTGTTGAGTCAATTGCTATGGTATTTTTCTGCTGTGCTTTTAGTGGATTACTGTGTGTGCATTTAATGGTATTTAGTTATCGAAAACTTAATCATCTTGAATGAGCTTGAACTAATACCAAATTAGTCGGTAAGACTATAAAAAAAGTCAGCAAACATGCTGACTTTTTTATGGTGTTTTTACAGACTAATTCCTGCTTTTCCATTTGAATAATACTGAATATTTCCAAAGACTCTTAATCACAAAAAAGCTGATAAAAGCAAAAATAAAGGCGTAAACAATACACCCTAATAGGAAAGGTGGGCCTATGGTGCCAATAGAGCTTTCAACCCATTGCCAACTGGCTTCAAAGTTAAAGTGAGTAGTTTCCATGCCTAATATTTTCGAGCCCAGTAAATAAGCCGCATAAAACATGAATGGCATAGTGATTGGATTTGTTAACCAAACGAGTGCAACTGCCAGTGGAATATTGACGTTAAAAAATATCGCCATGCCAGCAGCAATGACCATTTGAAATGGAAGCGGAAGCCAAGCAACAAATAATCCAATCGCAAATGAGCCAGGAGCTGACTTACGATTTAAGCTCCAAAGGTTAGGTTTATCTAATAATTTGCCGAAAACACGTAAATATTTGTGATTACGTAATGTTTCAGGATTCGGCATAAATTTTTGTAATAATTTTTTTGGCATATACGCGATTACTGTCTTTAATTAATCAATGATAAATCGATTCATTTATGGTTTTTGCGCCAGTATGCTTTTTAGCAATATGTTGCCAAGCTTACTTCCTATATGGATGGCGTCTATCATTCTGATTGTCGCTTTATCTTGCCTCATAAAATGGCCGTTCATCAGCGGAGCATTTAGTGGGCTTTTATTAGTTTCTTTTTGTTTTTATTCATTATTTTATTCACACGAATCTGAAATTCCTGTTCAAAAACAATTCAAGGCAGAGATAGTATCACTAGTTAGCACAAACAGCGACTGGATAAGTTTCGACATTCGTTTGATTTCTGAGCAAAATAGTTTTTATGACACTAACTATAGACTCTCATGGCAACAACCGCCTGAAGTAAAAGTGGGCCAAGTATGGCTGTTTACGGCGCGAATGAAGCCGATAACCAGTCCGATTAATCAAGGCGGATTTAATCAACAAAAGAATTTATTGAGTCGTCATATTGTTGCTAAAGGTCGCGTTAAGCAGGCTGAACTTGTTCATTATGACGTGCCATTAAGACAATCGATCATCAATAAGATGACGCCAATATTACATTCACTATCCCATGGGGCGGTGTTGAATGCGTTATTGTTTGGCGACAAATCTGAACTTACTCAAATGCAATGGCAGCAACTAAGGCAAACAGGTACAGGGCACTTAGTAGCGATATCTGGTTTACACCTGTCAGTCGTGTTTGGCTTGTTTTGGTTTATCTTCCGTCATAGCCTGCAACACTTCGCACCTGTTTTTAGTCGCAGAAACCTGCTACTTGCGATGATGTTTTCATCGTTAACCGTATTGGGATATGGCTATTTAGCAGGTTTTGCGATTGCAACCCAGCGTGCACTCGTCATGTTATTAATGTTGGTGATGCTGTCTATCGTAAATCATCATTCATCCCCATGGCAGCGGCTTACTTGGGCACTGTTTGCTGTATTAGCTATTGATCCTTTTGCGAGTTTAAGTGCTGGTTTTTGGCTGTCTTTCAGTGCGCTGGGGATCATATTGTTTACCCTTGAATACATCGCAGCTAAAACAAACACTGAGAATAATGCAGTTGATGAAGCTAATAATTATGGCACTAATAATAACAGTAATTATGAGCTTCAAGATCTTGAGAATGAGCTCGATGAAAAGGAAAATGACGAGATTGATGAAGGGCTAAAGCCCAAGGAAGTATCAGCTGTTAAGCATTTATTTTATCAAAATTTCAAATCGACTTACCGTCATTATCAACAACAAACCCTGTTATATCTGCAAACATTTTGGGCCATACAGTGGCGCTTGGCTGTTGGGTTAGGTTTATTGCAAGCGATACTGTTTGGCACCATTTCCATTAATAGTATTTGGGTTAATTTATTGATGGTGCCTTGGTTTAGTATCGTGGTCATTCCTCTCAGTATTATTGGCTTGGTGGGGAATATAATCCTAATGATATTGCCGCTAACTGAAGGCGTTAGGCAGCTAGTTGGTGCTAAATTGATGGCTTTAGGGGATATTTCTCTTGCGCCTTTTGAGTCTCTTATTAGTCAAAGCGATCAGTGGCCAATGGCGTTAGTGTATTTACCCGATACGATGGTTGTCTGTTTAATGATGTTTGCTTTAGGGTTATTTTTATTAAAGTGGGCAGTGGATACCCCTTGGCTATGTGTGGTTGGTTTGTTGTGTGTGCCATTTTTTCTACAATTAACAGTGAGTATATTTGAGTCGAAAGCACCGTTACAGCAAGAGCCATTTGGTCAACAACAGACCTGGCACGTACATGTGCTAGATGTCGGTCAAGGTATGGCGGTGCTGGTACAACGAGGTAATAGGGCGATACTTTATGATACTGGCGCAGCTTACGGTCAAAGCTTTAGCTATGCTGATCGCGTCATAGTGCCGACTCTGAGAGCAAAAGGAATTAATCGTCTGGATTATATTATTGTGAGTCATGACGATAATGACCATTCGGGAGGGTTAAAGGTGTTAGCTCAGCATTATCCCAAAGCAGTGATTATCAGTGATACAGCAGCGCATCATGATGCAATGACTGCAAATAGTATTATTGATCTTCACCTAAGCTCAGGCTCAGATACCCAAAAAGGCACAAAAATAGGCATCCCAAAAGACACAGGAATAACAACAGACACAACCACAGAAACAGTCACAGAAATAACAACAGCCACAGACAATGTACTTAACCACTGTGTAAATCGTCAATTCCAATGGGCTGGCTTAACATTGAGCCTTGCTGCAAACCCCACTGCCACCAATGACAATAACCGCTCATGTATTGCTTATGTTGATGATGGTAAGCACCGGGTACTACTGACTGGCGATATTGAAAAAAGCACTGAACAATATTTAGTAGAACACAAACTGTTATCACCCACTGATATTTTGTTAGCACCACATCATGGTAGTCGCACTTCATCATCTGAGGCGTTTATTGATGCTGTATCACCAAAGCAGGTTATTTTTACTGCGGGATTTGCAAATCAATATGGATTTCCTAAAAAAGATGTTGTTGAGCGATATAAAACAAGAGGAGTTGAAACACTGATTAGCGGGAACTCTGGTCAAATAACTATCGATTTTAACTCGTCAAGTTATGCGATTCGTCAATATCGTTCAGATATTGCGCCATTTTGGTACAACAAGCTGTTTAGATTTGGTGAGAAAGTTAAAGCAGAGTAGAATATGGCCTTTGTTTGCTATTCAAGTGTTAATGTAATCAATGACAACAACTAATAACGAAATGTCGAGCGTATTTAAACGCCTTCTTACTTATCTCATTCCGATGAAAGGAATGTTCCTATTAGCCATTGCAGGCCTACTTACATATGGCCTTGTTGATGCAGCTTTTATTGCATTCATTAAACCTTTTATTGATGAAGGTTTTGGTCAAGCCCCTGCAGTTGTAGGCGGTGTTGAAGTTGATGTACCTACCCATGGCGGCTTTAACGCCAATAAAGATATTATGCTAATGGCGCCGCTGGTGGTCATTGGTATGTTTACTTTGCGTGGGATTGCCAACTTTGTGTCGACCTACTGCGTCTCTTATATGAGTGCGAAACTGATTATGGATATGCGCCAGCAAGTGTTTGAACACTACTTGCGTTTACCTGTCAGCTACATTGACCGTGAAAATAGCGGTAACTTAATTTCCCGGGTGACCTTTGATACTGAGCAAATCGCTCGAGCATCAGGCAGTGCGTTAATTTCTATTGTCCGTGACTCCATTACTGTCATTGCAATGTTAGCTATCATGTTTTTCTATTCGTGGAAATTATCCCTGTGTATTTTGGTGATAGGCCCATTAATGGGGATTGTGATAAGCGTGGTGAGTAAGCGTTTTCGTAAAGTCTCTAAGCAAATTCAATCAGCAATGGGTGGCGTTACTGCAACTACTGAGCAAATGATTAAAGGCCATAAAAATGTATTGGCTTTTGGCGGTCAGAAAACGGAAGTTAATCGATTCTTTAAAGTGAATGACTCTAACCGTCATCAGAATATGAAACTGGCAGTCGCTCAAGCCATTAGCCAACCTGTTATTATGATTATTGGCTCGTTTGCGCTTGCATTTGTGTTGTATGCAGCAACGTTCCCTGGTCTTAAAGAAGAATTAACTGCAGGTACTTTCGCTGCAATTCTTGGCGCAATGATGGCCATGCTTCAACCAATTAAAAACTTAACTCGGGTTAATGCTGAATTCCAGCGCGGTATTGCAGCTTGTACTACGGTGTTTGAATTACTTGATACCGCACCTGAATCAGATGCTGGTGAGTTTGAAACGAAGCGCGTTAAAGGTAACTTGAAGTTCAATAACGTGACGTTTAGTTACCCTGACACTGAAAAACCTGCCTTAACCAATATTGATTTTGAAGTTAAACAAGGTAAAACCATTGCCTTAGTGGGGCGCAGTGGTTCAGGAAAATCAACGATTGCAAGTTTGATGACGCGTTTTTACACTGGTGTATCAGAAGGGGATATCACCCTTGATGACGTTAGTATTTATGACTACAAGCTTAAGTCATTGCGTAATCAAGTGGCGCTTGTTTCGCAGCAAGTGACACTATTCAATGACACTATTGCTAATAACATTGCTTACGCTTACCCAGGTGAAGTAACTCGTGAACAAATTGTCAAAGCCGCTGAACTTGCTTACGCAATGGAGTTTATTGAAACGCTACCGGAAGGGCTAGACACTGAAGTAGGCGAGAATGGCGTGTTGTTATCTGGTGGACAACGTCAACGTATTGCCATTGCACGCGCCATGTTACGTGATGCACCAGTGCTGATTTTAGATGAAGCGACCTCAGCATTAGACACTGAGTCAGAAAAAGCGATTCAACATGGTTTAGACAATTTACGCCATAATCGTACATCTATCGTGATTGCCCATCGCCTTTCAACGATTGAATCAGCAGATGAAATCCTAGTGATTGATCAAGGCTCGGTAGTTGAGCGTGGTACACACACGGATCTTGTTGCTAAAGAAGGTATTTACGCTAACTTGTATCAAATGCAGTTTGGTAACTAAATGCAAGGGTTAGTGAACAAAATTTGGTATCAAGGCCATCCAGCTAAGTGGTTGTTATTGCCACTTAGTGGGTTGTTTGCCCTAGTGTCATACATAAGACGCCTCGGCTTTAAACTGGGAATTAGCCAAGCTGAGACCTTACCTGTTCCTGTCATCATCGTCGGTAATATCACCGCAGGTGGCAGCGGTAAAACCCCCACTGTTATCTATTTGATTAACTTATTGCGCCAACATGGTTATAAGCCTGGGGTGATAAGTCGTGGCTACGGCGTCAATATAGATGGTGTAAAAGCCGTTAATGTTGCAGATAAAGCCACCGAAGTGGGTGACGAGCCAGCAATGATAGTTGCTCGAACGCAGGTTCCTATGGTTGTTGGTGCTAAACGCATTGATGCCGCTAAAGCACTGTTAGCTCAATTTGATGTTGATGTGATCATTAGTGATGATGGCTTGCAGCATTATGCTTTAGCCCGAGATATAGAACTGGCTATTGTCGATGGTCAGCGCCGATATGGTAATCAGTGTTTGATACCCGCAGGGCCTTTACGTGAAGGTTTATGGCGCTTAAAAACGATTGATTGGGCCATTAATAATGGTGGCAACCCGCAAGCAAATGAAATTGCTATGACTCTTGAACCTTCTGATCTTAAAGCGGTAAAACCGTCATCGAATGATGAAAAATGGCAACAGCAAGAAGCGATAGCAATGGCTGGCATCGGAAATCCGCAGCGATTTTTCGATAGCTTAGTGACATTGGGTTATAAAATTAAACAAACAAAAGCATTTGAAGACCATCAAGCCTTTGATGAGAATGAGCTTACGCAGTTGTCTTTGCAGATGCCATTGATTATGACCGAGAAAGATGCGGTTAAATGTCGCGATTTTGCACAACAAAACTGGTGGTATTTGCCAGTTAATGCGAAGCTTAATGAAAGTTTTGATACAGCATTTTTGAATCGACTAAAAGAAGTCGTCAAAGTTAAACAAGGAAACCTCCATGGCGTTCGATAAAAAATTACTTGAGATTGTGGCTTGCCCAGTATGTAAAGGTAAGCTGGAATTTGATAAAGAAGCAGATCAATTGATTTGTAAAGCTGACAAGTTAGCTTACCCAATTACTGAAGGTATTCCTGTTTTACTTGAAAACAGAGCAATACCACTGGAGTCTTAATTGACGACGGAATAAGTTCTCGATTAATTCGTAGCTAATTTAAGAGTTCTGATACAACTCCTTATGACTGGAAAAAGCGCTATTGTTGGCGCTTTTTTTGTGGGTGTCATTCGGGCTGATATTGGTTTTTGTTAAACGGTACATAGATATTCGTTGGTTAAATTTTATGCATATCATGTTATCTGAATGTAAGAGGTGTTTATAGAGTAATTGCACTAATTATTAATTAAGTAAAACTTACTCTGATATTGTTTGCTAAATTTGCTTCGATTGACGATTTGTCCAGATACTGAATATACAAATCAGTTGTGGATACTTGTTATGACTCAAATGCAATCTTTTAAAGACAAAGTCGCCCTAATGTTGGTATTAAACCAAGGGGAGCGGATCAGTCAGTTTGAACATCATGGTAAGCGTTACTGGTTAAAACAAGTTGAGCAGCTAACAGGTGCAATGCGTTTTTTAAAAGCAGATTCTGCTAAAGCCCTAATTAAAGAAACCCAAGTATTAAAGCAGCTAGACGCAGAGGGAGCGCCTGTGCCCAAAGTGGTGGCTAATGGTGAAGGATATTTGGTGATTGAAGATGCTGGGCGCACAGTACGTGATTGGTTAGATAACAATGATATTGCAGCTACAGAGCAGCAAAACATTTTGAATGATTCAAGCCAAGCGTTAGCCGACTTACATCAAATGCAACTAGCTCACGGCCGTCCAGCACTTAGAGATATTAGCTGGCGCAGTGGTGAAGTTAAATTTATTGATTTTGAAGCTAATCAACAAAAGGGACCTGTGGTAGAGCAACAAATCCGTGATTTGTTGGTTTATATTCACAGCTTGTATCGCTATTTAGGCGCAGATAGCGAACGCATTTCGAAAACCATCACAGCTTACCGACAAGCAGGCGGTGAAGCTATTTGGCAAAAATCCAAAGACTTTTTGGCCTCATGGCAATGGTTGTATTACTTCGCGAGTCCGATTAAAAACGTTGGCGGTAAGGATTTAAAGCCGGTTTATTGGGTGTTATGGCATTTTAGAAACAACTAGTGAATCAATCGAAATTAAAAAAGCTTGTGATATTCACAAGCTTTATAGTCATCTAAGCTTTGGTGATTTAATACGTTACTTTTTCAAACCCTGATATAGCGTATTAATCCATTTTTCTTCAGTGATGAAGTTCCAGCTCCAATCTTTCCACTTTGCCGGTACACCTTCAGCTTGGATTTGTTCAAGTGTTTTACCTTGAGTGAGTTTCTTTTTCATCCAGTTAATCGAGTCATCAAGCATGTGCTTAAATTTCATTAAGTCATTTTTGTTGGCGAGTTCACCATGGCCTGGTATCACTTGAGTCTGTTTATCCATCATGGTTAATGCTTTGGCAACATTGTCTCGATAACCAATGACTGAGCCGCCACCGTTTAAATCCACATACGGGAAACGGTCTTTAAAGAATAAATCCCCCATATGAACTAAGTTATCGTTTTCCCAGAACACCACACTGTCACCGTCAGTATGGCCAGGTCCCATGTGTTTTAAGGTTAATGTGTCATTGTTAAAACGGATGGAAACATCTTTAGAATAAGTCACAACAGGGAGGGCTGCTTTGGGTGTGCCTTCTTTGGCACTTAGGCGTTTTAATACATTATGGTGGGCAAAGATAATCCCTTGTTCGCCAAAGTGCGCATTTCCGCCAGTATGATCGCCGTGATAATGGGTGTTGATAACGTATTTAGGTTTACCCGCTTGGATTTCATTTAACGTAGCACTTATTTTATCGGCTAAAGGCGCAAATTGGTCATCGATGATTAAGATGCCATCAGTGCCTGCTGATACGCCGATATTGCCACCTGAACCTTTGAACATATAAGCATTTTCGGTGAGTTTCTGGGAGGTGATAGTGACATCTTTAAATCGGTCATCGTCAGCGACAGTTGAAAAGCTGGTGATGGAGAGTGCAAGTAAGCAGCTAAGTGATGTACGGGTCATGATGGGTTCCTGTGCTATGTGGCCAAACTGTCCATTTAATGGAGCAGTTTGGCCTATTTATCCTTCTATTAAGTCCAAGGTAGCAGTTTTTTAGCCCGTTTGTCAGCTAAACCTAATTTAACAGATGATTGATAACGGATTCGGTATAAGGCTTGGTAACACAAAGGCACCAAATACAAACTGGTGACAGTTGAGAAACTTAAACCACCAATAATCGCTATTGCCATTGGTGAGTATGGTGGCCCACCACCACCAATTTGGGTGTCGCCCATAGCTAATGGAACTAGCCCTAATACCGTAGTTGCTACCGTCATTAACACTGGACGTAAGCGGGTAATACATATTGATTTAATCGTAGCTGACAGGTCAGTTAATTTGGGTGTCATTTGGTTTATTTGATCGACCAACACAATGCCGTTGTTCACAACAATTCCCATCAAGATTAAGATACCAATCATGGCCATCACTGACATTGGTGTGCCTGAAATCCATAATGCCCAAAACACACCTGTAATCGAAAACAAAATCGAACTGATAATCGCAGTTGGAAGCAACAGCGATTCAAATAGCGCTGCCATTACGATGTAAATCATCGCTAATGCCAAAATCATGTTAACCGCCATAATCGATTGGTCTTCATCTTGACGTTGAAAACCGCCTCGCAGGCTGTAGTCATATCCATAAGGAAAATTAACATTCTGCATGACTTTTTCGATTTGTTCTTGGGCTTCCTCGGTAGTGATTTCGTTAACGTTTGCCCCAATAGATAATGCGGTTTGACGGTTATAATGCCTAATAGTGTCAAAGCGAGGCTGAATGGTTATTTCAGCTAAGTTATCTAAACTGTAGACGCGCTCACCTTGACGAATAATAGGCAGCTGTTTTAGTTGTTCTAAAGAACGTTGCCAGCTTTTATCGTAAGCTAACTCTATACGTAATTCGCCGTTTGGATCATGTCTAAATGAGCGCAGCGGGGTTCCACGCAATGCCATTGAAATGTGAGAGGCAACTTCGTTGAGTTTTAAATCTAAACGAGCGGCCATTTCACGATTAATAGTCACAATCACTTCTTGCTGGGCAGCATTCACTTCTGAGCGGACATCCTCTAGACCTTCAATAGCACTTAGTAACGGGACTACTTGCTGGCTTAAGGTAATTAACTCAGAGGTAGAGCGACCCGTTAAAGTGATCCTTAAACCAGAGTTTTCATTTCCCCAGCCAAACTGTGGCGTAGCTGCGGCGTACTTAGGGAAACCTTCTCGAATGGTTTTCTTTAGTTCTGACATTGGAGTTTCAATGTCTTTTTGCAGCAAAATAGTGGTTTGGATACTGTCAGCTGAATAATAGCTATAAACAGAATCAATCATGAAAGCTTCTTTATTGCCATAAAGGTAGTCTTCCATTTGATTAATCATCGCTTCAGTGACTTTAAGGTTATGTCGACCTTCTAATTGATAATTAATATATAAACGGTCATTTCCTTCGCCATCAGATTGATCTTGTTTAACTAAACTCAAAGGCAGGGCAGTTGAAACCAGTATCAATACTGCTAATACCCCTGAGATTTTCGAGTGTGCTAATACCCAGGTTAAACTGCGCTGATAATAACGCTGCAGTCTGGATTCTTTTTCTTCGGTTTCAATTTCAAAGTGCAATTTGGTCAGCATTAGTGGTATTAAGGTTTTCGCCACCAATAATGAAGCCGCAAGTGAAATACAAATCGCAATAGCGACGTGCTCAAGAAAGATAGTCAGTTCGACTTTAACGCCAACAATATTCGGTAAAAATACAATAGCTGTAGTTAAAGTGCCGGCAAGTACGGCCAAAGCAACTTTTTCAACGCCTGTGAGAACAGCAGATTCGTTTGCTTTTTGACATTGAGGCTTAGTATCTTCTTGGCCTGTTAAGCCATTGCGTTGTTTTTCCTGCAATACGCTTTCGGTAACTACAACCGCATTATCAATCAGCATACCCACCGCTAATAACAGTCCCATCATTGATAGAATATTTAAGCTGTAACCCAGTAAATACATACCAGCTAGAGTCATACAAATTGAAATGGGTACTGACGATACCACGACCAAGGTCATTTTTAAGTTACGTAAAAACAGGTATAACACGCCAAAAGATAAGAAGGCACCGATTAAGCCTGAGATTAATAAGTCTTGCAGTGAGGACTTAACGCCATAAGCTTGGTCCTCCATCACAAATAGCTTAATGCCTTGGAATTGTTGATCTTGTTTAGTTTGCTCAATTACCTTTAATACACGTTCAGAAACATGGACTAAATTAGCGCCAGATTCTTTAAATACATCTAAGCCCACAGCGTATTTTTGATCTAGATGACGACCTTCAAAAGGTTCTGGCAAAGTAAATTTAACCGAAGCAATATCGCCAAGGGTTGTGTTGGTATTGAGTTTAACCGCTTTGATATCTTCTAAAGATAAAAACTCACCTTTAGGCGACACCTGAAATACCTGGTTATTGTTACGAACCGTTCCCGCACTAATAACAAAGTTTTCAAGTTGCAGACGTTGTCTCAGTTCTGATGGGTTAATCCCAGATGCGGCTAACTTATCAGCATCAAGACGAATTTCAATTTGCTTTTGGTCAACGCCATATAAGGTGACCTTCGACACGCCTTCGATTCGCTCAAGGGGTTTACGTAATTGTTTATCCAGCAAATCAAATGCATTGGATAATTCACGCTCACTTGAAATACGAATGGTAAGCACTGGCATATCAGCAGTTGAAAACTGCTGAATAAAGACGCGCTCGACATCTTTAGGCAGTAAATGCCTTACTGAATCAATTTTCTCACGGGCTTCAAGGCTTTTTGTCGCGACATCTTCACCCCATTTCATATTCAGCTGAATGTTGGCGCCATCTTGAGAAGAGTTTGAGCGGACTTCTTCAATTCCGCTCATGGTGGCTAAAGACTCTTCGAGGACGCGAGTGATATCACGCTCCACTTCAGCAGGTGTTGAGCCTTTATATGGCACATTGACCTGTATTTGTGGAATGTCGATACCAGGGAACATTTCTAGTGGCAGCAAGCGACTTGATGCCATTCCAAATAATAAAATAGCAAGAAAGAACATGCTGGTGGTCACAGGTCTTTTAATCGCGAGCCTTGTGATACTGAAACCTTGTTGCTCTGTGTTAGTCTCTTGACTCATGACTGATCCTCCGTAGTAAGTGTAGAGGTCGCATCTGAGTTCGGCTGTTCCGAAGCCGTTTGTTGATAATCTTTTTTATCAAAAATGCCATACAGGGCAGGGATAACAAGCAAGGTCAGCATGGTTGACATACTTAAGCCAAATATCACAGTAATTGCCATTGGCGCTCGAATTTCACTACCATCACCGACACCAATTGCCATCGGTAATAAACCGAGTGTGGTGGTTAAGGTCGTCATCATGATTGGACGAAGACGTGATTTTGCAGCTGTGCTAATGGCTTGATCTTTCTCGATGCCTTCTTTACGTAACTGGTTAATTCTATCGACTAATACAATGGCATTATTAACCACAATACCGGCTAACATAATTAATCCGATAAACACCACCACGCTAATATGAGTGCCAGTGATAAACAAACCAATCACACTTCCGCCAACAGCCATAGGCACTGCCACAAGGATTAATAGCGGATGCAACAAGGATTCAAATTGACTCGCCATCACCAAGTACACGAGGAATACCGCTAAAATAAGGGCAATTTTTAATGACTCAAAAGAGTGTTCCATTTCTTCGTTCTGGCCACCAAAGCGCGCTTGTATAGAAGAGGGGAACTGCTGTTGATTAAGGATTTGCTGCGCTTCCTTTACCGCTTCACTTAAATCACCATAACTTAAGTTTGCCGACACTATAGCCACACGTTGTTGGCTGACACGGTTAATCGCCGATGGACCAACTTGTAGCGATACGTCAGCAACGGCGCTCAGTGGTATAGCATGTTCACTATTGGGGTTGATAATTAATGCATTAACATCCTCAATGTTGTTACGTTCTGCTAATTCGCTGCGCACTAAAATATCCACTTTGCGATCGCGCACAGTATATTGACTGGCAATCGTGCCGCCAACGCGGTGGGCAATACGGCTCGCAACTGTTGGCGCATCTAAATCAAGTGCAGCTAGTCGTGCGTGATCAAAACGGATACTGATCTCAGGTTGACCATCACGAAGTGAAGTATTGATATCGCTAAATCGGTTTGATTGCGACAACGCTGAGACGAGTTGATCGCCACTGTGTTTTAGCTGAGCTAAATCATAACCAGACAGCTCGATTTCTAATGGCGTTTTAAAGCTAAATAACTCAGGGTGCTCAATTTTTGCATCCAATGCCGGAATACGTCTTGCTGTTTCACGTAAAGTGCCAGCGACGCTGTCAAAAGCGTGCGTGTTTTCTAGAACCACTTGAAGACGTCCCCAGTTTTCACCACCGCGGGCAGTATCTGAAGTCATCAAACCACCGCTACCCGCTTGGCTAAAGGTGTGCTTAACATCTTCGTTGTCACTGATTGAATAGGCGAGTTGCTCTAGTACTGCATCAGTTTTTTGTACTGCTGTGCCTGGTGGTAAAAGGATTTCGACGTAAAACTCACCTTGGTTCATCGGTGGGATAAGCTCAACGCCTAATCTCGGGAATAAACTTCCTGCGCCAAGAGTTAACATAACTGCGATGACGACTGTGACGACTTTATGAGACATGGCATGCTTTAAAACACCATGATAAATTCTTTCAATAAAGCGATAGAAAAAATTAAACCCTGCACTTAATGGACGCATTACCAGACTGAATAACCACGAGAAGAATCGCGTGAAGATAATGACCAAGTTCAGTAGGGCATTAGGTAAATAGCTCAGTAGTACTTTAAAAGGAAAGCCAAGTATCATCGCTGCGTAATAGCCAATCTTACCTTTTGTTGTCGTGGGTTTTGCTTTTGGCGCTTCAGTGACTTCTTCAGGTAATTGAGTAAAGCCTTGGCGTGATGCCAGCATTGGAATGGCGGTTAACGCTACAAACAGTGAAGCTAAAAGAGCAAAAGTTACAGTTAAGGCTTGGTCTGAGAAAAGTGCCCCTGCAATACCGTCGACAAACACAAGGGGAACAAACACGGCCAGCGTGGTTAACGTTGAGGCAAAAATCGCTCCTGCCACTTCTTTACTGCCTTTTACAGCAGCATCTAGCCTTGCTAAGCCTTGGGCTTTGTAACGGTCAATGTTTTCTAATACCACAATCGCATTGTCGACTAATAAGCCAATAGCTAAGGCAATACCACCCAGTGACATAATGTTTAAACTGATTTCAGCAAAATACATCATGTTAAATGTGGCGATGACAGAGAAGGGGATCGAGATTGAAATGATTAAGGTGGCAATAATGTCACGCAAGAATAAATAAATTACCAACATGGCAAGCAAACTACCAAATAATGCTGCTGCGGTAACTTCACTCACCGCACTTTGAATGAACTCAGATTGGTCATAAATGACTTTTAACTGGTTTTCTTCAGATTCAGCATTGATGTTATTCAGCTCTGCTTGTATTTTCTGCGCCACAGAAACCGTATTGGCATCGCCTTCTTTATAGATAGCCAATTCGATAGATTCTACATCACCAATACGAGTGACGTCACTGCGCTCTTTATAGCCATCGACAATGTCTGCCACTTCTCGTAAACGGATCAAGGTTTGGCCGTTACGATAAACTATGACATCTCGTAGTTCTTCAAGAGAGTTAAACTGGTTTAAGGTTCTAACTAGGTATTCTTTATCACCTTGAATCACTTTACCCGCTGATAAATTGATGTTTTCTTCATTAATACGACGTTTGATGTCATCGGCATTAAGATTTAATTGCTGCAGTTTTTGTTGGTTTAACAAAATATGCACTTCTTGTTCTAACCCCCCCGATAACCTGACCGCAGCGACGCCAGAAAGCGCTTCAAGACGACGTTTAAGTTCCTCTTCTGCGAAGGTTCTCATGCTTTTTAACTGGGTTTCGCTTGCATCAGGTACAGACAAAGCTAAACGCATTATCGGATCTAAATTAGGGTTAAAGCGAAGTAGTAATGGTTTATTGATGTCTAATGGCAACTCAATAGTGTCGATTTTTTCGCGCACTTCAAGGCTTGCCATATCCATATTGGTGCCCCATTCAAACTCAAGCACAACATCTGACATGCCTGAGCGTGAAATAGAACTGATTTTACGTAAGCCTTTAACTACACCGACTGCTTCTTCAATCGGTTTCGAGATGAGTTGCTCCACTTCTACAGGCGCTGCGCCATCATAAGCGGTGCGCACTGTGACGCTTGGATAGCTTAAATCAGGTAATAATTTGACTGCTAAGCGTGTAAACCCGACCATGCCAAATAGCATTATGGCGAGCATAAACATCCACACGGTAACTGGACGTTTAACCGAGGTATTAATCAATGACATAATGGCTTCCTTACTTAGCGTTTAGACTGTTTTTGGCATAAGAAAGCGGGGTAATAATTTCAACTAATGATTGATCTTTGAGGTTCTGTTGGCCACGGATAACGATCTGCTCTCCTTGGTTAACCCCTGATATTATTTCGACCTTATCTTTTTCACGATACCCTAGGCGTACTTCGCGGCGGGTTGCTGTGTTATCTTCAATAACATACAAGGCTTGGGTATCATCTTGATTAATAATGGCATTGAAAGGCACTGTTACCACATCTTCATGAGTGTCGTATTTTAGCTCTACGCGAGTGAACATGCCTGCTTTAAGGTTTGCTTTAGTATTATCAATGGCGATAGTGACTTTAAATGTGCCACTTTGTGCATCGACAATCGGGCTAATACGCAGCACATTTGCAATAATTTCATTGGCTGTTGATTGCTTGCCACTGTTTGAATATTGATTGCTGATTTTAGCTTGTTGACCTAAACGCAGGCTGGTTAATTGCTGCTCTGGTAAGTGAACAATGCCGTGAAGTTCGTCTTGATTGACGATATAAAATAGTTCTTCAAACTCTTTAGCCATATTGCCTTTCTTCACATGTCGCATGGCTACGATGCCATCAATGGGTGACACGATTTGGCTTTCTATGACATGTAGCTCTGCTAAATCACGCTGCGCGATAGCCGCTTGTAGGTTGAACTCTAATTTGGCCATTACATCTTGGCTGACAAATTCTTTGTTTTTCATTTGCTTTAAACGATTCAATTCTTGTTCAATGATCTGAACTTCTGCTTGCGAACGTTTGTAATCGTAGTGCTGACGTTTAGCATCTATGGTTGCTAAAGCCTGTCCTTTAGTGACGCGATCACCTTCTTCAACGTTAATTTCTTCAATTAAGCCCGCAATTCGAGTAACGACATGGGCTTCTTCTGGCGCTTCCAGTGTTGCAGTCGTGCTATAAAATGAAGACACATTACCCTGGGTGACTTGTGAAACTTCTACCGGGACGGCGTATTTTTCTTCTTCTTTAGTTTCTTCTTCTTGACCAGTGCAACCACTTAAACCTGAAGTCAGTGCTGCAATACAAAGTAGTGGGATTGTCATTTTTTTCATGCTGATTAACCTATCCATGGGGTACCTGCCAGTTCAATATTTTTGAATTAATGACGCTTGAGAAAGTTAAGTCTGAAAGGTTAGCTTGTAAACGTCACGTTATCATTTGTAACTAATGTTTAATTTCAACTAACAAAGCACTAACTGTGCCAGTTTTTATTGTTGTTATATATCAGTTATTTAGGGGGTTGCGGTTACTTATTTAGGCATAGTTAATATTATTATGTAGTGAAAATGTTTAATTTTTGGTGTGAATGACAAATTTAACTCTGATCGAAATTTATTCAGTTTGGGCTGACGTTGTGTAACTTTTCAGGTAAGTTAACTATCTAAAGGAAATCAAACAGATGTTAAGACTTACTGTCATTTGTTTGGCAAAGCTTGAGTCATAGCTTGTGTTAAATCATTAGTGACAATATAAAGCCAACATTAATATGGCTGCAGATATAAGGAGACTGTTTTGAAGATCATTCAAGCAACGATTGAGCAATTAAATTTGGTTACAACCTTATTCGATGAGTATCGTCAATTTTATGGGCAAGCTGCAAACATAGAGCAATGTAAAAAGTTTATTAAAGAACGTCTAATCGAGAGTGACTCAGTAATTTTTATTGCAACCAATGAAGAAGGTGAGGGTTTAGGGTTTGTTCAGCTTTACCCAACGTTTTCGTCAGTTGCGATGAAGAGAATGTGGATTTTAAACGACATGTTTGTTGCGACAGCCGCAAGACAACAAGGTGTGGCTAATAAATTACTCAAGCAAGTGGATTTGTTTGCGCAATATACTGATGCTAGTACCGTTAAATTGGCTACTGCTGTAGATAATGATGTGGCAAAGGCTTTATATGAGTCACTTGGCTACACCAAAACCACCGCTTTTGATCACTATACAAAAGCATTTTAATTGGCGTTGTCAGGTTAACGTATATAAATTAGAACTTGCGTGCTGAAAATCTTTATTCCGGTTAAGGCAGGCATTAGCTTTGCAATGTTTGGCTTAACGTAATGCTTTATGGGAAGTTAGTTAAATAATCAATGCGATAATAGTGGCGCCAAGCCTGTAAAATCTGCTGTTTACATCAAAGCGAATAAGTAAACTTGAGTTTCGCTTAAAATGAAATCCGCTTTTAATCTAATTGTACTTACCAATACTTAATCAGTAATAGTGAATATAACCTGGTCTGCTGATTAATCATTTAAACTAAAACTAATCCGATTTTAAGTAGAAGCTAAGCTGAGTTAAAGACACTCTAATGAGACTTCCGTATTTGGGGGGCTCTGCTTTTTTGAGCTGTGTTTATAGATAAAATCGCGAACACGGCTTATTCGGTCAGTTATTTTGTCAGTTTGTTGATGATTAAATTCACCATCTTATTGGTTAGCTATGGAACTAGTGCTAATACGTATAGAGTTTATGGCTCATTTTAAAGCGAAATACCAATTTAAAGGCCGTTACAGAAACTATTTTCACTTTTTTAAAAAATAATTGAATTTTTAATCATTTATTTTTGTGCGCTAATACTGAGCGTTCTGCACTTAAATTGCGCAAAAGCCGTTAAAACCTCAACTTAAATTTTTAATCGCTTATTTCAATGACGATATTTTCCTATTTCTAATTAGGTATAAAAAAATGCAGACTTTTAATTTACTGCCATGACTAAGAGCATTTTTATAATTATGATTACATTCTTATAACCAAATAGAATAAAAAATGCGTTGATAACGTCGTTTTTAAGGCCGAAATTACCAAGATGGTGCAGTTTATGGCTTAGATTTTTTATCTTTTTGGTGAATATTCATTCATTATTTAATTTGTTGTTTGTTATAAAGGTTGTGAATTGGTCAGTTAGGTTTGTTGGTTTGGTATGTCCTTTATTAACATTGGTAATATAGCTGTTGGCGTTTGGTGATGCATGATTTTATTATTGGTAATGTGAGTTTTGCTGTCTTTACTTAGCGTATTCATACCGCTCTTAACTAGAGACTCATGATGTGTAGTTATGGGAGTGACCTTAAGAACAAACCAAGTATTTATCACTTTAGCTATTCGTTAACTCTTTTTTTCTAGCTCTTGTTCTAGCTATTTTAATGGCTTTTTAATAGACAGGGCTCACGCACTTAACGTTTTGTATTGAGGCGATATGCGGCGTTATAACTACATCGGAAAAGGTTAACGGGTTGTTTTAAGCTTTTAAATTGCAATTGAAAACTAATTAATCCAAGGCTAAGCACTATTAATCTCATAGATATATTTGGGTGTAAGTAGTTAATAAGTAGAGGGTTAGGCTTTTTAAGGTTTTGTGGGTTTTGTGGGTTTTGTTGGTTTGATTGCAGTGGAGCTGTATTAGCTGTGCTGAAATAGATCTACAAAAATAGAGCTGTTGAAATAGATAAACTAATTTAGTGGTGTGATTCTTATAAGTGTGATGGTTATAAGTGTGATGGTTATAAGTGAGAGTAAGTTAAAAACGAGTAACCTTTTTTAAGAATATAGAGGCTTGCCTTTGATCAATTCATTGTACGGCCTAGTTTTACTATAAATGATGTTGGTTCGAACTGCTGTATGCAACAGCTTCATGCAGATGTTTATAATAAATGTTCGCAAAAAATATGCATAAAAAAAGCGCCCATTAAGGCGCTTTTTATTAAACGATAAAGATTTATCGTTTATCTAAGCTGACAAAATCACGGTCTTCAGAACCAGTGTATAACTGGCGTGGACGGCTAATTTTGTGACCTGGTTGGTCTAACATTTCTTTCCAATGTGCAATCCAACCAACAGTACGTGAAAGTGCGAATAACACTGTAAACATACTCGTAGGAATACCGATTGCTTTCATGATGATCCCTGAGTAGAAATCAACATTTGGATAGAGTTTCTTAGATACGAAATATTCGTCTTCTAATGCAATACGTTCAAGTTCCATTGCTACGTCTAGTAGAGGATCTTGAACATTAAGTTCAGCTAAAACTTCATGACAAGTTTCACGCATTACTTTTGCACGAGGGTCGAAATTCTTGTAAACACGATGTCCGAAGCCCATTAGGCGGAACGGATCAGCTTTGTCTTTCGCACGAGCAATAAACTCAGGAATGCGGTCAACACTGCCAATTTCTTCAAGCATGTTCAAACAAGCTTCGTTAGCACCACCATGAGCTGGACCCCATAGTGAAGCGATACCCGCTGCAATACATGCAAACGGGTTAGCACCTGATGAACCGGCTAAACGAACTGTTGAAGTTGATGCATTTTGTTCATGATCTGCGTGTAATACAAAGATTCTATCCATTGCTTTTTCAACAACGGGATTAACTTTGTACTCTTCACAAGGAACAGCAAACATCATCGACAAGAAGTTACCTGCGTAACTTAGTTCGTTGCGTGGATAGACGAAAGGTTGGCCAATTGAATACTTGTAGCACATTGCTGCAATCGTTGGCATTTTAGAAACGAGGCGGAAAGCCGCAATTTCACGATGTTTTTCATCATTTACATCAAGAGAATCTTGGTAGAACGCAGATAATGCACCAGTAACGCCACAAAGCATTGCCATTGGGTGTGCATCACGACGGAAGCCTCTAAAGAAAGAAGCTAATTGTTCATTAACCATTGTGTGGTTTTTTACCATTGATACAAACTCTTCGTACTGAGTTTTGCTTGGTAATTCACCGTATAGCAACAAGTAACAAACGTCTAAATAGTTAGATTCAGTAGCTAACTCATAAATTGGATAGCCACGGTGTGTAAGCACACCTTTTTCACCATCAATGAAAGTAATCGCAGACTCGCAAGAGGCTGTCGCAAGAAAACCAGGATCAAAAGTGAAATGACCTGTCTTTCCTAATTTACTGATATCGATTACGTCAAAACCAGCAGTTCCCTGCTTGATTGGCAATTCGATTGAATCGTTCCCCGGTAACTCTAATTTGGCTATATTGTCAGCCATACCCCGTTCTCCTTACTTCATTCTTTTCTGTGAGTGCGGCATGTTAAGCGGACATTACTTTACAGTGAATCGTGATCACATTTCAATTTAAATAAGCGTTTAAATTTATTAGACCATGGTATAAACCTTGCTAGACGCCTTGCCAGCGTTGGCCTAGAAAGAAAAAAAATGCAAAAAAACAAATTTTGCATAGTGTGACGTTTGTATTTGACAATGGGCTTGAGTATACTTGGCCTCGCCCACAAAGGGCGACAAACATCACATTTTTGAAATCCTTTTGTACCTAGCTAAATTAGTGATTTCTCAAATGGTTAAGTGTTTGATAGTAGTCTGTTAACTTTCAACAATTTGTTTACATAAGTAGTTTCATGTATCAAATGGAAGCAAAGCAAGATGAATAATAAAAATAATGCTCAATGGAGCTGAGTGAGCAGAACGTGAAAAAGCAAAGACCTGTCCATATAGACCTACAGACCATTCGCTTTCCTGCAACAGCGATTGCGTCAATTCTTCACCGCGTATCCGGTGTCATCATGCTGTTTGCTGTCGGTATTCTTATTTGGATGCTAAATGAATCTTTAGCATCGCCTGAGAGTTTCGCTGGCCTACAATCTCTTTTTGATAACTTGCTGGTTAAGTTTGTTATCTGGGGAATTCTTACTGCGTTGGGTTATCACTTAATCGTTGGCTTACGTCATCTGATTATGGATACCGGCCGTTGGGAAGAATTAGCCTCAGGCTTAGCATCAGCAAAAATCGCCTTTGTTCTATCAGCGGCGTTTTCAATCATTGTGGGGATTTGGGTATGGTAACCAATGCAGCAAGCCTTGGACGCAGCGGTGTTCATGACTTTATTTTAATCCGTGCGAGTGCCGTGATTTTAACCTGTTATACCATTTTTATGGTTGGTTTTATTGCATGTAGCGCCCCTTTAACTTACGAAATTTGGCATGATCTTTTTAGTACCTTACCAATGAAAGTATTCACTTTATTGGCACTTGTTGCTGTATTAATTCACTCGTGGATTGGTATTTGGCAAGTTCTGACTGATTACGTGAAAAACGTTTCAGTACGTGGACTACTTCAGTTCGTATTTGTCGTAGCAGCTTTTTGTTATCTTGCTGCAGGCATCATCATAGTGTGGGGTGTTTAAGTGGCTATTCCAGTACGCGAATTTGACGCAGTAGTGATCGGCGCTGGTGGCGCTGGCATGCGAGCGGCTTTACAAATTTCAAAAGAAGGTAAGAGCTGTGCGCTTTTATCTAAAGTGTTCCCAACACGTTCTCATACCGTATCTGCGCAGGGTGGTATCACCGTTGCACTAGGTAATGCGCATGAAGATCACTGGGAACAGCACATGTACGATACTGTTAAAGGTTCTGATTTTATCGGTGACCAAGAAGCTATCGAATTCATGTGTAAGACGGGTCCAGAAGCGGTTATCGAACTTGAGCAAATGGGTTTACCTTTCTCTCGTTTTGAAAACGGCACTATCTATCAACGTCCGTTTGGTGGCCAATCAAAGAACTTTGGTGGCGAACAAGCGGCACGTACTGCAGCTGCAGCTGACCGTACAGGTCATGCTTTGCTTCATTGCTTATACCAACAAAATGTAAAACACAAAACTGAAGTGTTTTCTGAGTGGTATGCATTAGATTTAGTTAAAAACGATGACGGCGCAATTGTGGGTTGTACTGCAATTGAAATCGAAACTGGCGAAATTGTTTACTTCAAATCGAAGGCAACAATTTTAGCAACAGGTGGTGCAGGGCGTATTTACGCTTCTACTACTAATGCTCACATTAACACTGGTGATGGTGTTGGTATGGCAATGCGCGCTGGTGTTCAGATGCAAGACATGGAAATGTGGCAGTTCCACCCTACGGGTATTGCTGGTGCTGGTGTACTTGTAACTGAAGGTTGTCGTGGTGAAGGTGGTTATCTTTTAAATAAAGATGGCGAACGTTTCATGGAACGTTATGCACCTAACGCAAAAGATTTAGCCTCTCGTGACGTTGTTGCGCGTTCAATGATGACAGAAATTCGTGAAGGTCGTGGATTAGATGGTCCACTAGGCCCGCACTGTTTACTTAAGCTTGATCACTTAGGTAAAGAAACATTAGAAGCACGTCTCCCTGGTGTTTGTGAACTTTCTCGTACGTTTGCGCATATTGATCCAGCAGATGGCCCAATCCCTGTATTGCCAACATGTCATTACATGATGGGTGGTCTACCCGCTAAAGTTAGTGGTCAAGTTGTTCGTCAAAACAACGATGGCACTGAACAAGATATCGTGGGTTTATTCGCTGTAGGTGAAATTGCTTGTGTATCAGTACACGGTGCAAACCGCCTTGGTGGTAACTCGTTACTTGATTTAGTGGTATTTGGTCGTGCAGCAGGTCAACATTTAGGTAAAGCCCTAGATGAGACAGCTGACCCTAAAGCGCCTTCTGACGCGCAAATTTCTGCATCTCTTGATCGTCTTAATCGCTGGGAAAGCAATAAAGATGGTGAAGATCCTGCCGTTATTCGCAAAGACTTACAGTTATGTATGCAACTTAACTTCTCTGTATTTAGAAGTGGCGATGCAATGGCTGAAGGCCTTAAAGAGCTTAAGAAGATCCGTGAACGTTTAGCGAATGCTAAGTTGTCAGATAACTCTTCAGAATTTAATACTCAACGTATTGAATGTTTAGAGCTAGATAACTTAATGGCAACCGCAATTGCGACAGCTTACGCTGCTAACTTCCGTACAGAAAGCCGTGGTGCGCATTCACGTGAAGATTTCTTAGACCGTGATGATGAAAATTGGTTATGTCACAGTGTCTTTGACCCTGAAACTGAACAAATGACTAAGCGAGAAGTAAACATGGAGCCTAAGCTTCGTGCCGCATTCCCGCCTATCAAGCGTACCTACTAGGAGTCGTTGAGATGAAATTGGAATTTGCAGTTTATCGCTACAATCCTGATGTAGATGCTAAGCCTTATATGAAGGATTACAGCTTAGAAGTGGAAGAAGGTACCGATATGATGGTACTGGATGCACTGATGAAGCTGAAAGAGTTAGACACGTCGTTATCTTTTAGACGCTCATGCCGTGAAGGTGTTTGTGGTAGTGATGGCGTTAACATGAATGGTAAGAACGGCCTTGCGTGTATCACGCCTGTTTCTACCTTCAAAGGTAAGAAAATTGAAATTCGTCCTTTACCAGGCATGCCTGTGGTACGAGATTTAATCGTCGACCTAACTCAGTTCTATACTCAGTACGAAAAAATTAAGCCGTTTCTTATCAATGATGAGAAAACTCCGGCTCGTGAACATTTACAATCTCCTGAAGAGCGTGCTCATCTAGATGGTTTGTATGAATGTATCATGTGTGCTTGTTGTTCTACTGCTTGTCCATCATTCTGGTGGAACCCTGATAAATTTATCGGGCCAAGTGGTTTACTCCATGCATATCGCTTCTTAATCGATAGCCGCGACACTGCGACTGAAGAACGTTTATCTGGTCTAGACGATGCTTACAGTGTATTCCGTTGTCACGGTATTATGAACTGTGTTGATGTTTGTCCTAAAGGGCTAAACCCAACTAAAGCTATTGGCCATATTAAGTCAATGCTTCTGAAGCGAGCAGTATAAATGCACAGTGTAGAGCTTGGATTATCGCTTAAATAGCTCTTGATGAGAGCCATCTTCATCATTGAGGATGGCTTTTTGTGTGTATTAGGAAGACCTTTGTATTTAATTCTATAAAATTATATAGTTAGATACGATTCGATTGCGGTGCACTAGGTATCGTAATTATGATTATGGCGAAGCACGTGTATCAAGTTTGTAAGGAAAAGTAATGCACCAAGGCATCATGAAAGCTTGGCTCGAATCGTCACATTTGAGTGGCTCAAATTCGACTTACGTAGAAGAGATGTACGAAGCCTATCAAGAAGATCCAAGTTCAGTTTCTGCTGATTGGCAAGTCGTTTTTGATAATCTCCCTGCGGTAAACGGTACTTCTCAAGATATACCTGAAGCTGCACACTCTAAAGTACGTGATTATTTCCGCAGTTTAGCATTAGAAAGTCGTGCCAAAGGCGCCAGCCGTGTAACCGACCCTGAATTAGATGCTAAGCAAGTTAAAGTTCTCCAACTTATTAATGCTCACCGTTTCCGTGGACATCAAAATGCTAACCTAGATCCATTAGGTTTATGGCAGCGTGAAGCAGTACAGGAATTAAACCCTGCATTTCACGGTCTTGATGCTGAAGACATGCTACGTGAATTCAATACGGGTTCATTTGCATACGGCAGTGACACATTAAAATTAGCAGACATTGTTCATGCCCTTAAGAGCACATATTGTGGTTCTATCGGTGCTGAATACATGCACATTACCGATACGGATGAAAAGCGTTGGATTCAACAACGTCTTGAACCATCTTTAGGTAAAGCAAATTATGACAACTCCACTAAGAAACGTATCTTAGAAGGCCTAAACGCTGCTGAAGGTATGGAAAAATACCTTGGCGCGAAATTCCCAGGCGCAAAACGTTTCTCACTTGAAGGTGGTGATGCTTTAGTCCCAATGATGCGTGAGATTTTATATCGCGCAGGTGAAGCGGGCACCAAAGAAATCGTCGTAGGTATGGCTCACCGTGGTCGTCTAAACGTGTTAGTAAACGTTTTAGGTAAGCGTCCTGCTGAGTTATTTGACGAATTCGCAGGTAAGCATGATGAAATTCAAGGTTCAGGTGATGTTAAATATCACCAAGGTTTCTCATCAGATTTTGAAACGCCAGGTGGCAATGTTCATTTAGCGTTAGCGTTTAACCCTTCACATCTTGAAATCGTTAACCCAGTGGTTATCGGTTCAGTTCGTGCTCGACAAGATCGTCGCGGCTGTACAGACGGTTTACAAGTGATGCCAATCACCATTCATGGTGACTCGGCAATTACAGGTCAAGGTATCGTTCAAGAGACATTCAACATGTCTCAAGCTCGTGGTTTTAAAGTTGGCGGTAGTATTCGTATCGTTATCAACAACCAAGTTGGTTTCACAACTTCAAACCATGAAGATGTACGTTCAACTGAATACTGTACCGACATTGCGAAGATGGTTCAGGCACCTATTTTCCACGTTAATGCTGACGACCCAGAGGCTGTCGCCTTTATTTCGCAGTTAGCTGTGGATTACCGTAACGAGTTCAAACGTGATGTGGTGATTGATTTAGTTTGTTATCGCCGTCATGGTCATAACGAAGCTGATGAGCCGAGTGCTACACAGCCGTTGATGTACGCAAAAATCAAAAAACATCCAACGCCACGTAAGATTTATGCGGATCGCTTAATCGAAGAAAGCAGTATTTCTGCTGATGACGTGACAGGTTTAGTCAACACTTACCGTGACTCGTTAGATGCGGGTGATTGTGTGGTTAAAGAATGGCGCCCAATGACACTGCATACAGTGGACTGGACGCCTTATTTAAACCGTGAGTGGGATGAAAGCTATCAAGCATCGATGAAACTTGAGCGTTTAAATAATTTAGCGCAGAAAATTGTCGATATCCCTGAAAGCCATAAGCTTCAGTCGCGTGTTGCCAAGATTTATAAAGACCGTGTCTCAATGGCGAATGGTGAAAAACCATTGGATTGGGGTTTTGCTGAAACCTTAGCTTATGCGTCTATCTTAGAAGATAACAAACGTGTTCGTATCACTGGTCAAGACTCAGGTCGCGGTACTTTCTTCCATCGTCATGCTGTATTGCATAATCAAAACGACGGTACGACTTATTTGCCATTACGTAATGTGGCTGATGAGCAAGGTGAGATTGATATTATTGACTCAGTATTATCAGAAGCATCAGTATTAGCATTCGAATACGGTTACGCAACTGCAGAACCTGGCGGATTGACCATCTGGGAAGCGCAGTTTGGTGACTTCGTTAACTGTGCTCAAGTGGTAATCGACCAATTCTTATCATCAGGTGAACAGAAGTGGGGCCGTTTATGTGGTCTAACTATGCTGCTACCTCATGGTTATGAAGGCCAAGGCCCAGAGCATTCATCTGCTCGTCTAGAACGTTTCCTACAACTATGTGCTAACCATAATATGCAGGTGTGTGTTCCTTCAACACCGGCTCAGGTTTATCACATGTTGCGTCGTCAAGTTGTACGTCCTATGCGTCGTCCTCTTGTGGTGATGTCACCTAAATCATTACTGCGTCATCCGTTAGCTGTGTCATCACTTGATGAACTTGCAAATGGTGGTTTCCAGAGTGTAATTGGTGAACTTGATGCATTAGACGCGAGCAAGGTTGATCGCGTTGTCTTCTGTAGCGGTAAAGTTTATTTCGAGTTGCTCGACAAACGTCGTAAACAAGAAATCGAAAATGTTGCTATTTTACGTGTGGAACAACTGTACCCGTTCCCACAAGAAGAAATGCAAGCAGCACTTGCTGAATATCAGCATGTTAAAGATTTTGTATGGTGTCAGGAAGAACCGCAAAACCAGGGTGCTTGGTATTGTAGCCAACATCATTTCTGGGCAGCGATTCCTGCAGGCGCACAATTAACTTACGCTGGTCGTGAAGCATCTGCTGCACCAGCTTGTGGTTATCCGGCTCTGCATGCTCGCCAGCAAGAAGAATTAATCAATAGCGCATTAAAACTGTCGTAATAAAATTTATAAAAAGGAAAGCTTTCCATGAGTATCGAAATTAAGGTACCCGTTTTGCCAGAATCAGTTGCTGATGCGACTATCGCGACATGGCATGTGCAACCTGGAGAACAGGTTTCTCGTGACCAGAATATAGTTGATATTGAAACTGATAAAGTGGTTCTAGAAGTTGTTGCGCCAGAAGATGGTTCTCTAAGTGAAATACTATTCCCAGACGGTGAAACCGTTCTTGGTGAACAAGTTATTGCTAACTTTGTTGCTGGTGCAGTTTCAGGCCAAGAAGTAACGAAAGCTGAAGCAGAAGCTGCTGCTCCTGCTGCAGAATCTGACGAGTCAAATGATGCACTAAGCCCTTCAGTACGCCGTCTAATTGCAGAGCATAATATTGATGCAAGCAAGTTAAAAGGCAGCGGTGTTGGTGGACGTATCACTAAAGAAGATGTTGAAGCATTCGTTAAGTCAGCGCCTGCTGCTAAACCTGCAGCAGCGCCTGCGCCTGTTGCACCTTTAGAAGGTCGCAGCCAGAAACGTGTTCCTATGACGCGTTTACGTAAGACGATTGCTAATCGCTTACTTGAAGCTAAAAACTCAACGGCAATGTTAACGACGTTCAACGAAGTCAACATGCAACCAATCATGGACATCCGTAAGCAGTATCAAGAAATCTTTGAAAAGCGTCACGGTATCCGTTTAGGTTTCATGTCTTTCTACGTGAAAGCGGTAACTGAAGCGCTTAAGCGTTTCCCTGAAGTCAACGCGTCAATTGACGGTGATGAAATTGTTTATCACAACTACTTCGACGTCAGTATTGCGGTATCAACGCCACGTGGTCTGGTTACCCCAGTATTACGTGATACCGATACAATGAGCCTTGCTGAAATCGAAAAGAATGTTCGCGAATTAGCCCTTAAAGGCCGTGATGGTAAATTATCAGTTGAAGATATGACTGGTGGTAACTTCACAGTGACTAACGGTGGTGTATTCGGTTCATTGATGTCGACTCCGATTTTAAACCTTCCACAAAGCGCAATCTTAGGCATGCATGCTATCAAAGATCGCCCAATGGCTGTGAATGGTGAGGTTGTTATTCAACCTATGATGTACCTAGCATTATCTTACGACCATCGTATTGTTGATGGCCGTGAGTCAGTTGGATTCTTGGTTGCTATTAAAGACTTCCTTGAAGACCCAACACGTCTATTGCTTGACCTGTAAGAGTCAACTAGACAGTACCCTCGTAGCTGGCTCATAAGAGCCAGTAGGATTTTTTAAGAAGTATATGGATAGATCATCATGAATTTGCATGAGTATCAGGCAAAATCCTTATTTGCCGAATATGGTTTACCAGTTTCAGAAGGCTTCGCTTGCGATACAGCCCAAGAAGCGGTAGAAGCTGCTGGTCACATTGGCGGTAATATGTGGGTTGTTAAGTGTCAAGTACACGCAGGCGGCCGTGGTAAAGCAGGTGGCGTTAAAGTTACCGGCGATAAAGAAGAAATCAGAGCATTTGCTGAAAACTGGTTAGGTAAGAACTTAGTGACTTACCAAACTGACGAAAAAGGTCAGCCGGTTGCTAAAATTTTAGTTGAAAGCTGTACTGATATCGCAAACGAATTATATCTTGGTGCAGTTGTTGACCGTGCAACACGTCGTGTTGTATTTATGGCATCAACTGAAGGTGGCGTTGAGATTGAAACTGTTGCTGAAGAAACTCCTGAGTTGATTCACAAAGCAATCATCGATCCATTAGCAGGTCCACAGCCTTACCAAGCACGTGATCTTGGCTTCAAGTTAGGTTTAAACCCAACTCAAATGAAGCAGTTCACTAAAGTGTTCATGGGTCTTGCTAAGATGTTCGAAGACCATGATTTCGCTTTACTTGAAATCAATCCACTTGTTATCACTGACGAAGGTAATATCCATTGTCTAGATGGCAAGATTGGTATCGATGGTAATGCTTTATTCCGTCAACCTAAAATCCGTGAATTCCACGATCCATCACAAGATGATGCTCGTGAAGCACATGCAGCTAAGTTTGAACTTAACTACGTTGCACTAGACGGAAATGTTGGTTGTATGGTTAACGGTGCAGGCCTAGCAATGGGTACTATGGACATCGTAAACTTACACGGTGGCAAGCCAGCTAACTTCCTAGACGTAGGCGGTGGAGCAACGAAAGAACGTGTTGCTGAAGCATTTAAAATCATTCTTTCTGATTCAAATGTTAAAGCCGTTCTTGTTAACATCTTTGGTGGTATCGTTCGTTGTGACATGATCGCAGAAGGTATTATCGGCGCTGTTAAAGAAGTTGGCGTTGAAGTACCAGTTGTTGTTCGTCTTGAAGGTACTAACGCTGAATTAGGTCGTGAAGTGCTTGCAGGTTCTGATCTTGATATCATCGCAGCTGTATCATTAACTGATGCTGCTGAGAAAGTTGTTGCTGCTGCGGAGGGCAAATAATGTCCGTATTAATTAACAAAGATACTAAAGTTATCTGTCAAGGTTTCACTGGCGGCCAAGGTACTTTCCACTCTGAGCAAGCAATTGCTTACGGTACTAAAATGGTTGGCGGTGTTTCTCCAGGTAAAGGCGGTCAAGTTCATTTAGGCCTTCCTGTCTTTAACACTGTTAAAGATGCGGTTGCTGAAACAGGCGCTACTGCTTCTGTTATCTATGTACCAGCTCCTTTCTGTAAAGATGCTATCTTTGAAGCAATCGACGGTGGCATTGAGCTAATCGTTTGTATTACTGAAGGCATCCCTACGTTAGATATGCTTCAAGTTAAAGTTAAGCTTGAAGAAACTGGCGTTCGCATGATCGGTCCTAACTGTCCAGGTGTTATCACTCCGGGTGAATGTAAGATTGGTATTATGCCTGGTCACATCCACAAGCCTGGTAAAGTGGGTATTGTTTCTCGTTCTGGTACATTAACGTACGAAGCGGTTAAGCAAACTACTGACGAAGGTTTCGGCCAATCTACTTGTGTAGGTATCGGTGGTGACCCAATTCCTGGTACTAACTTCATCGACGTATTGGAAATGTTCCAAAACGATCCACAAACTGAAGCAATCGTAATGATTGGTGAAATTGGTGGTACTGCTGAAGAAGAAGCTGCTGAATACATCAAAGCTAACGTAACTAAGCCTGTTGTATCTTACATTGCTGGTGTTACTGCACCAGAAGGTAAGCGTATGGGCCATGCCGGCGCAATTATCGCTGGCGGTAAAGGTACTGCTGAAGATAAGTTTGCTGCATTAGAAGCTGCTGGCGTAAGCACAGTTCGCTCTTTAGCTGACATTGGTAAAGCTTTACGTACTAAAACTGGCTGGTAATTCAAGCTAGAAATAACTGTTTACTAATAACAGTTAATTGATTAAAAGGCGCCTTGGGGCGCCTTTTTTGTTGCCTATAGATTAGCATTAAACAATATTCGTTTGATTCAATCTAGCCTAGGTATTCCCGATATGTTTTAATCAAAGTAATGTAAGCATTATCACTTGTAAGTCTCTATTTATATATCGATTTTTATAGATTAAGCTCATTGATTAAGGATTATCATGACACAAATTACACAGCCAAAATTAGCTGAGATTATTACTGAAACCGACCGATTAATATTACGACCATTCAATGAAGGCGATTTTGAATCAATTTATTTAATGAATAGTATTCCTGAAGTACTGACTTACATTCCACAAGATCCGTTAACTGATATCGGTCAGGCAGAAGAGGTATACCACAATATCATTATGTCGGCATATCAAGAACATGGCTTTGGGCGCTGGGCAGTACACCACAAACAAGATGATAAAGTGATTGGATTTTGTGGGCCTAAATATATTCCAGAGTATGACAAGGTCGAGCTTGGCTATCGATATTTCCCTGAGTATTGGGGTAAAGGGATTGGCTTTGAAGCCGCAGAAGCGACGGTTAAGACTTTAAAGCCGCAATATAATATCGATCTTGTTATAGCGTTGATTTTACATGGCAATAATGGCTCTGAAGCGATTGCTAAAAAGTTAGGCATGCATATTCATGAAGAAAATGAATATCAAGGCGCCAAAGTGCATCTGTATCAAATGGATTTATAATTTAATTTTAAAGCCTAAAACAAAAAACCAGCAAATTTGCTGGTTTTTTAATGACTATATAATCAGTTCTACGAAAGGTTATTCGTCTGCGTGATCACATTCATCATTAGTGCAGTGACCATATAAATATAAGCTATGGTGAGTCAGCTTAATATTATGACGCATGGCTATTTCATCCTGGCGGCGCTCGATAACATCGTCTGAAAATTCAATTACCTTATCACAGGTTAAACACACTAAGTGATCATGATGTTTTTGAGTCGACATTTCAAATACTGCTTTACCACTTTCAAAGTGGTGACGGTTTAGAATGCCAGCGTCGTCAAATTGGTTTAATACACGGTAGACAGTGGCTAAGCCAATTTCTTCGCCAATATCGAGTAACTTTTTGTATAAATCTTCAGCACTGATATGTTGGTTTTCAGGGGCTTGCATCAATTCTAGAATTTTGACTCGTGGCAGGGTAATTTTTAATCCTGCTTTTTTGAGTGCTTGATTTCCATCTGTCATTGCTAATCTCTTGATTGCAGAACCTTAGCGGTTCTTCCGTGGATAGTTGAGATCATTATATGTGGTGTAATACCAAACTGGAACCTTTCATCGAAGTTAATCGGTATATAACTATGAATTTTCTTCCATCTTTTGCTCAAAACGAACAGTTAAGTTAATAAATGGACAATAGTCTTACTTATACTAAGGGATTATTGAGTGTATTGCGTATTTATATCAGTATAAGCGTTAACGTCATTCAGATCGTATTTCAAAGCTAAAGACGAAACCTGTTGCTTGATGATATGGTATTCGCATCTGGCTTCGTATAATAAAAATAAGGAAATCAATATGTATCAGCAGATTGTGGTCTTAACTGGCGCAGGTATTTCAGCTGAGTCTGGTATTAAGACCTTTCGTGACCAAGATGGTCTGTGGGAACAACACCATATTGAAGATGTAGCAACACCAGAAGGGTATGCTCGTGATATTGACCTTGTCGAAAGGTTTTACAATAGCCGCTGGGAGAATCTTCACAGTGGTGAAGTTAAACCTAATCCTGCACACGATGCTTTAGCCAAATTAGAAGCGGAATTCCCAGGTAAGTTACTGGTGATAACTCAAAATGTCGATGACTTACATGAGCGTTCTGGCTCGAAACGTTTACTGCATATGCATGGGGAATTGTCTAAAGGACGCTGTCCTCAATCACTGCAGACTTTTGTGTTACGTGAACCTTTTAGTGAAGATAACTGTTGTACCTGTTGTATTCCAGCTAAACGCTTACGACCGCATATTGTCTGGTTTGGTGAAATGCCTTTTGGCATGGATAGGATCCACGATGCTTTAGATACCTGTGATTTGTTTATTGCTATTGGCACCTCTGGCACGGTTTATCCTGCTGCTGGGTTTGTTGATAGTGCTAATCATCATGGTGCGCAAACAGTTGAAGTCAATTTAGTCGAAGCAGACAGGCATAGCCAGTTTCAATATCATTTAACCGGTAAAGCGGGTGATATTGTGCCGCAGTTAGTTGATACTATTTTAGCGGGGGAGACAGTCGGTAATCAGTCTTTTAATCAGCAACTAGCCAGTGCTTTATCTGCTTGATGACAGTACTAGTTGAGCCTTGTATTTTCACGAACTAGTCCTTAATACTGCTAACAATTTACAACGAGAAACGATATGAGTGACCAACAAGGCAAATTGGCAATTATCATGCGTGGCTTGCCAGGAAGCGGTAAGTCTTATTGGGTGAATACTTACCTTAAAGGATTGGGTCTGGAGCAAGCTAATCATATTAAGCAGTACGGTTATTTCTCAACCGATAGTTTTTTTGTAAAAGAGGGGCATTACAAATTTAACCCTAAGCTTCTAAGTCAGTATCATCAAGCAAATTTAACCGCATTTATAAATGCGATGGCGAATAATGAACCCACAGTGATCTGTGACAATACCAATGTGGCTAAATGGGAGTTCATGGCTTACGAAGCTGCTGCAAAGTCGTTAGGCTATCAGGTAAGGGTGATGTTGATTGGCAGCCCAAAGGATGCTCAACATCAACAATTATGTGCCCAAAGGAATAGTCACAAAGTGCCACTAAATCATATAAAAACCATGGCTAGATTGTTTGAGTTGGATGATTAACTGTTCTAACTGACTAGAATGTTAATTAAAAAAGGCGCCTAAGGCGCCTTTTTACTGTCTATTTACTGTTTTTCATCAACAACTCAATGAATTGCGTATTATTAGACCTGATGTGAATATTGAATTACTGCTGTAAGTCAATATTGTAAATTGCAAAGCCAAACTCATCGGTTAAGTCTGTTCGTTTTGTCATTGGTCGAACTTGATAATCTTCAACAAATTTGTCAGCCGTTTCACTGTCTTGGGTCTCAAAACGAATATCAAGTTTAGTAGGCGTATCAATGGTGACAAAGTCCCAATTGTTGTCGGCACTTGGGTCGACTTCACCATTAGCTTCAGACTCTTCCGAAATATATTGAGCTAAAGCCTCACGGTTTGTATCCGGTAATTCCATAACTACAAATTCAGCACCTGTACCTGCGAATTTACCACCAAATGCACGGTAGTTGTTCGATGCAATGATAAACTCTTTGCTTGCTAATTCATCATCTGTGAAAACAACCCCGTCAGCATCGGTATAACTTAAGTCTACAATACGGTTAGCATCAGCATTCACTACAACACAGTCACCATCAAACTTAGTTGGTTGGGTCACATCAATTTTATAGCTCACTCCGTCAATAACATCGTAGTTATACGTTCTATGAGTATCCCAGTTAATTAAGCTTTGAGCTTCGGTAGAGTTGGGATTAATTTGGTTGAATTGATTAGCACTACATTCAAGCCAATCTTTTACTTCTGCCCCAGTCACTTTCACTGCAACCATTGTATTTGGGTACAAATATAGATCCGCTGCATTTTTATAGGTCAAATCGCCAGCAGGAACTTGCACATAGCTATCAGCATCTGAAGTTGTGCTGTGACGACCACCAGCCTTAAATGGAGCAGAAGCTGAAAGTACTGGAATGTTTTTAAGTGCATCTATTTTTGAAGCAGCTTCTGCTACTGCGTCAATCTGCGCATTAGATACGATTTGAACTGTTGGATCGTCTTGTACTAGAGATAAAAAGCTATACATATCTGTAGAAGACTTACCAATAGGTGCATTAACATATTCAAGCGTGGCTGTATGTTCAAGCTCAACCATCGCATGGATATTTGCGTCAGGCTCAACCGAGAACTCTTCAGTAGTATCAGTTGCTTTTATAAAGATAGGGCGTGCTTTAGACAAGCTATTCGTAACTGCCCATGCACCGTCTTCTTGTGCTAAGGTCAAGTCCACAACGCCTAAGTTGTCACCCCAACGGCCTGGCATAACGGCTGCTACACCATTAATTGTACCTTTGTCAATGTCGACATTGGCGACATCGGCGAATTGAGAACTTGGAAATACCGAGTGACTGTGGCCGAACATGATAGCGTCGATGCCATCAACCGTTGTTAAAGCCCAAGTTGCATTTTCTGCACTCATATCACTTGGATTTTCAGATGAACCGATACCTGAATGAGGGATCGCTACAATAACATCAGCGCCTTCAGCTTTCATTTGAGGCACATAACGTTCAGCTGATTCAACAATGCCTCGTGCAACGACTTTGCCATCAAGGTTTTGTTTGTCCCAAATTTTAATTTGTGGAGGAACAAAACCGATATAACCGATTTTTATGGTGTGTTCATCGCCATTATTATCAACGACTAGTTGCTCTTTAATGATGTAAGGCTCAAATAATGGTTCACCGGCTTTAACTTCTCTGAAGCAATCGTCAACTTCACAATAGACATTGGCACTAATATAAGGAAAATTTGATTCAGCAGTAGCCTGATCTAAAAAGTCCAATCCATAGTTAAACTCATGATTACCTATGTTACCGACTTCATAATTAAGCGTATTCATTGCTTTGTAAGCTGGGTGAGTATCAGTTAGCTGGTTGGTTGATTTGAACTCATGAGCAATATAATCACCCATAGGGCTGCCTTGAAGTAAATCACCATTATCTACTAATACGCTATTGGTAACTTCTTCACGGGCTTCGTGAATTAATGCTGCGGTACGAGCTAAACCAATGGTTTTATCAGTTTGGCCACTATAGTAATTGTAATCCATGATATTCGCGTGAATATCACTGGTTTCCATAATACGTAAATCAACTTCTACAGTTTTGACACTGTTATCATCTGATGAGCTACAACCACTGATCCCAAGAGCACCCGCTATAACGACTGCTAAAACCTTTTTATTTAACATATGACTCTCTCTTTTTCCTGACCCCGGAGCTTGTTTTTTTGTGCTCCATTATTGTTGTGAATAAAGCAGAACTACCTTCACTGCATTAAACGTCATGAATTATATACAAAGTGAATTACAGTGTTGCGACAAAAGAACAATTAATTAAAAAAAAGTAATTCATTTGCTTTTAATGTTAATAATTGGTTTTTTATTCTGGAATTAGCTCCCGTTTGGTTATTCTAGCTTCAGGAGGGGCTAAATTAGTGACTGTTCGGAAAGGTGTTTTGTATTTTTTGGACTATAAAACGACTTTTGCGGCTTAAATAAAAAAGGCGCCGAAGCGCCTTTAAATTCAGCTCGTGTTTACTTGTCTTCTAAAAGACCACGGCTTCTTAGCAGTGGCTCGATACCCGCATCTTTACCACGGAATTGACGGTACAGATCCATAGGGTCGGCGCTACCACCTTGAGATAAAATATTGTCTCTAAATGCTTGCGCAGTGGCTGGGTCAAATATGCCATTTTCTTTGAATGCTTCAAATGCATCAGCACCTAAGATATCAGACCACAAGTAGCTGTAATAACCCGCAGAATAACCACCCGCAAAAATATGCGAGAAATAAGTACTGCGATAACGAGGGGCGATTTCTTTAATTAAGCCCATGTTAGCAAGTGACTCAGCTTCAAATTTAGCGGCATCATGCACTGTGTTTTCATTGAGTGTATGCCAGTCTAAATCTAATTTGGTTGCCGCCATGTACTCAACCGTGGCAAAGCCTTGGTTAAATTTACTTGCTGCTTGAATTTTTTCTACCAACTCTTGTGGAATCACTTCGCCAGTTTTGTAGTGCTTAGCGAACTGAGCTAATACTTCAGGCTGCGTCATCCAGTTTTCCATCACTTGTGATGGGAACTCAACATAATCGCGTGGTACAGCCGTGCCCGCTTGCGATGCATATTCTACGTCAGACAAAATGCCGTGAAGGGCATGACCAAATTCATGGAATAGGGTACTAGCTTCGTCGAATGTAAGTAATGAAGGCTCATCACCAGTTGGTTGTGGGTAGTTTAAAACGTTAACAATAATAGGCTTAGAATCAATGCCATTCATATTGTATTGCTTACGGTATGAATTCATCCATGCGCCGCCACGTTTACTGTCACGAACGTAATAATCACCCATAAATACTGCTAAGAAAGAACCATCTTTGTCGTAGACTTCCCATGTTCTGACATCTGGGTGATATTTAGGTAGATCAGTACGTTCTTTTACTGTGATACCGAATAAACGGTTAGCAGTATAGAATACGCCATCTAAGGTCGCTTCTAATGAAAAGTAAGGTCGTGTTTGTTGTTCATTAAAGCTGTATTTAGCGACACGAATTTGGTCAGAGTAATACCACCAATCCCATGCTTCAAGCTTAAAGTCACCACCTTGGCTATCAATTAATGCTTGCATGTCTTTCACTTCAGCATTGGCTTGCGCCAGTGCTGCTGGCCATACTTTATCAAGCAGACCATACACGTTTTCAGGTGTTTTTGCTGTGCGCTCTTCAAGCACAAAGTGAGCATGGGTTTTGTAACCCATTAATGCTGCTTTTTCAGCGCGAAGCGCTGCAATTTTAGCTAGGCCTTTTTTGTTATCATTAGCGTTATCATTATTAGCTCTTTCAATGTAACCCTTAAAAATAGCTTCACGTAAATCACGGTTTTCAGCGTAAGTTAAAAATGGCGTAATAGAAGGGCGCTGTGTGGTAAATACCCACTTGCCATCATGGCCACGTTTTGTCGCTGTGGCCGCTGCAGTATCAATCACATCTTGTGGCAAGCCTGCTAAACCAGCTTCATTGTCGATAACTAATTCAAAGGCATTAGTTTCAGCTAATAAATTATCGCCAAACTCAAGGTTTAGTTTTCCAATTTGTTCATTAAGCGCACGTAAGGTGTCTTTATCTTCTGCTGATAAGTTTGCACCGCCGCGGGTAAAGCGCTTGTAGGTATCTTCTAATAATTTAGCTTTAGCAGTGTTGAGGTTTAATGCATCTTTTTGTAGATAAACTGCCTTTACACGCTTGAACAAGTCGTCATTAAGTGAAATGTCATCTCTTGCAGATGACAACATTGGTGACACTTGTTTTGAAATTTCTTGGATCGCAGGATTAGTGTGCGCACCTGTTAGGTTGTAGAACACACTGGCAACTTTAGTTAGCAACGCTCCTGAAAATTCCATCGCTTCGATAGTGTTTTCAAAAGTTGGAGCTTCTGGGTTGGCAACAATAGCGGCTATTTCAGCTTGTTGGGCTGCAATACCCGCCTTGAATCCTGGTAAATAGTGTTCATCGTTAATTTTATCGAAATCAGGGATTTCCATAAACGTGCCATAAGGCTTAAAGAAAGGGTTATTGGCATTTTGCTCAATAATATTGTTTGCAATAACGTTAGGTGCTTGAGTTGTTGTGGTCGTTTGAGCTTTATCGTTCGCACATGCACTTAACATTAACGTCAGTGCCATGGCTGAAACAAGCGGCTTGAGGGTTAATCCCTTCATATTTTATTCCCTGTTTGCATAAGAATGGTTTAAAAATGAGCTTTTGAGCGATTTTTTGGCTTTAAGCTTCTATATTTTCATTTTGAGCTTTTTATATATCATTTTTAGAGGGGGATTTGTGATTATTTTACTGATTTAAAGTCAAAAACTTGTTTTAGTTTGTAACAAAAAATAAAGGGACCTGATTTGTCATCAGATCCCTTTAAGCTATTTCAATGGAAGGGGGAGAACTGAAATAGCATATAAAGCTATAGCCTTAACATTAAGGCTTTAAAATCACTTTAACACTTGCATCTACATCAGCTTCATCGATATAACCAATTGCATTTGGATTCGAAGCAACAGCTGATTTCATCGCCGCAGCGTTTGAAACTGTAGCTGGTGGATTACCTTTACCTGTAAATACCTGTTTTGACCAAAACGCTTTAAGTTGAGAGTCTGACTTACCGGTAACGCTGCTATGAAATTCAGAGCGAGTTGCGTTGCCTTCATTAAGTTCGTAAACAACAGCTGATTTTGAACCTTTACCTAAGAAAAGTTTTTTAGCATCAGATGCTGAAATATCTGCAGCACCTGGTGCACCAATAACAACAACCGCAGCTTGCGCAGACATCATTGAACAAACGCTAAGCGCTAAAATAGATAATACTTTTTTCATTTTATCGCTCCTTAAAATACTGCGTCGAATTTAACTGTGTATACCATACTGTCATCGTACATAAACTTGCCCGTAAGCGGGTTGAAGTTGTTGTTTGATAAGCCGCCATGAGTATCACCGAAATCAGTAGCGTAAGTAACATCAAATTTCACTGCTACATTTTCAATAGCATCCCAACGTAGACCTAAGCTATATGCCATACGTTCTTCATCAAATGCGTAAGCTAAAGGCGGTATACTGCTTCTTTCATCCTCGTCAGTCGTTTTTAAGTAAGCAACTGTAGCGTAAGGGGTAAACTCATTAATTCTGTAACCAAGAGTTAGATATGCAGATTCTGAATCAGCTAAAACACCATCAATTTCGACAGTCGTCCATTCTGCAACAGCAATCCAGTTACCATCATCATAACTACCACCTAAACCAGTAAACGCCGCTGTTTCTTTGTCTACAACAACTGTCCCAGCTCCAACAGAACCATCTAATTCGGTTTGTCCATAAACAGCTCGGAATGTCCAAGTTAAGTCAGTCCAAGAAGCATTTATCCCCATAACATTAGATAGTTCTAAATCAAGGCCTTCATCTTCATCATTGACGTCAGATTCACCACCAAACGCTTGTATTGTTAACGTTGAGTCTTCTAATTCGTAATCATATGCTATATCACCACCAGTGTATGATGAAAACGGCACTTGTGAGTAAACTTCTGAAGGTGGACGTGCAAATGGTTGTGCGTAACCCACATCTAAGTAATCTGAGTACATAAATAGTGGAACACGTAATTTACCACCACGGATTTTTACGCCGTTATCAAAACTGTGTGCAAGATAAGCCCATTCAGCTTCCACTTCCCAGTCATTGCTGCCACGCATCATAAGTTGCATAACTGCAGTTGTTTGGTTTGAAATATTAAATGTACCTTGCAAACCCATTTTTGAATCTTCAGTGAAGTCTGCGCTAGTCGTCGCACCATTGTATCCAGCACTGTTGTCAGAACTAACATACGCAGCACTGATAAAGCCGTTAAAGCTAAAGCGTTCAGCTAAATTTTCTGTTTGACTTTTTTGAAGCGATTGAACTTGCTGTTCAAGCTTGGCAATTTTTTCATCATTGGTTTCTTCAGCAGCGACGTATGCAGGCAGCATAGCGACTGAAATAGCTAAAGGTAGCGCTTTCAAGTTGAATTTCATGGTGTAACTCCTGTTCATCTCATCATTGTTTAAGTTGATATTCGTTGTATCGACTTAATATTTTATTTTTTAGACTTTAAATTGACCCGTTATGCCGTCAAGTTGTTTACTAACACCTTCAATGTCATAACTGATCCCGCCCATTTCATCCGTGGTCATTTTTACTTTAGCGGCATTGGTTTCAATATCTGCAATGTACTGCTGAATAAGCTCTGAAGTGTTGTGTTGCTCTTCAGTTGCAGCGGCAATCTGATCATTAACGACCGTAATTGCGCTGACCTTACTGGTGATATTGATTAATGCATCCCCTGCTAATGAAGTGGTTTTAACACCTTCTTCAGCGGTTTCTATTCCACGTTGCATTGCATCAACCGCTTGGGTCGACGTAGAGCGAAGCTCTTGCAATACTTGCTGAATTTCTTGCGTTGAAGCTTGTGTACGAGAAGCAAGCGTTCTAACTTCGTCGGCCACAACTGCAAAGCCTCGTCCTTGTTCACCTGCACGAGCCGCCTCAATAGCTGCGTTCAATGCGAGTAAATTGGTTTGATCTGCAATACCACGAATGGTATCGAGTATGTCATTTACGTTGCTGGTAAAGGCTTCAAGTTGATTGACAACTACGGCCGTTGTTTGCACTTCTTCTGCTAGCTTTTTGATGGTCGTAATGGCTTGAGCAACGGTTTCTTGGCCTTGCTGTGCTTCATTGTTAGCATTATCAGCTTCTGATGCAGCATTTGCGGCATATTCAGCAATGTGTGCCACACTGACAAACATTTCACGCATGGCGTGCGAAATCTGTTCAACGGACTCATTTTGCTGTTGAACAGTGACTTCACTGTTTTTACAGCTCTCGAGAAGGGTATGTGATACTGAACTTAAGCTCTCAGTGGTATTTTTTGTATCAGCAATCGAAACCTGCAGTTTTGATACGAATTGATTAAACCAATGTACTAAGGTGGCAATTTCGTCTTTACCTTGATAATCGATACGAGATCGTAAATCGCCTTCGCCTTCAGAAATGTTTTGTAAAGAGTCAGTGACATTTTGGATGGTGACAATGATTGAACGGTTAACCAGAAAGCCGACCACAATGAGAAATGCCGCAGCTGCAATGCCAATAGTGAGCATAAAGTTAGCTGCACTATCTGAGCTTTCAAGAGTTGTTTGGATACTCGATTCGAATTCTTGTGAGTATTGCACTTGTTTTTCATCAAACAATTCAATGAGTTGCTCATAACGTTTTGCGTTATCAGCGGCTTGGCGCTTTATGTTGTTAAAGTCGACATCATCTTTTAAAAATTCAGCAACCAATAATTTTGCATTGTCATAATAAACATTCAAATCACGCTGCATTTTATTTGCATCATTGGCTTCAGATGCTAGTAAAGATTTAACAGAGTTTAAGTTGTTATTTATTTGAGTAACCATATTTTCAGCGGTAACTAAATTATCTTCTTCACCCGTTGTCACCGCTGACTGGATATTTTGATCAAGTTGTAAAAGTAAGCCTTTATTGATTGTGGCCAAATTTAACACTGGATATAGTTGAGATTGAAGTCCATTTAGTCTTTCAGCATTTTGTTGCACACTTTGATTGTTAATAACTAAAGATATAACAAACGAAAAAATTGCAACGACTGTTAATAAAGCGATCCGATGCTTTATTTTTAAGCTGTTTAACTGCATTAAAATTTGATCCTACAGGCTAAAGTTTGTGTAAAAGTTAAGAGTTTGTTCTGGACTCCACATATAATAATATGATTTTTATGCTGAAAATATAGCTTTCTTGGTGTTTTACTTTATTTTAACTTATGTTGTTGGTGAATAATATTGTTTTCAATGGCTTATGCTGTTCTTTGTTAAAAAGATTTTTTTGAAATAAATCTCATTTTTTAAACGTGTATTTGATTATTTTGAATATAGTCTTTGTTCGTCAAATAATTGTCAGTGTCAATTTAATGCCTGTGTTTAATTGTTCATAAAGATTAATTTAAATAGCAATGTTATTTTATGTTGCTGGTTTATATTTTAATTGATATTGATTTATAACGCTTGTTCCTTTAGGAACAGTATCGGCAATTAGTTTGTAAACTTTAGATGGAACATCCGATTTAATATTTATTGTATGTAGTTAAATGGTAAAAACTTACATTTGTAAATGAAAATGATTTCTATTTATTGCAGCAGGTGGAGTTTATTTATTCAAAGAAGGAAGTTTGAGTGATTGTGTTAAAAGATAGTGTTTAACATTGTCAAAGCAATTGAGGGAAACAAGAGTGTTTGAAATAGTGTGATGATGGTAAAATTGAAGGGTAGATAAATTTAACGATTAATCAATTTAACGATTAACCATTACTCAATTTATCTACCGCAACATATCTAATCAGAAAGTGTGTTTAACCCCTTCAGATTAATAACACTTTAATGCCCAAGAGTCTCTGAACCAGCGCGCCTTGGATCTGAAGCGCCATAAATACCATGTTCATTAATTAATATTGACTGAGTGCTTCCCATGGCACTAGATCTTTTCACTTTGTGTCCTTTAGATTCAAGTAAGGTAATGGTGTCATCATTAAGGCTGGTTTCAACGCCTATATAATCTGGTAGCCATTGATGATGAATTCTCGGCGCTGCAGTCGCTTCTGCCACATTCAATTGGTGATCGATGACATTCATGATGACTTGCAGCGTGGTGGTGATAATTCTAGAACCACCAGGGCTGCCAGTGATAAGAAATGGTTTTCCATCCTTCATCACAATGGTAGGACTCATAGAGCTTAAAGGTCGTTTATTCCCTTGAACTGAATTTGCTTCACCGCCAATCAGCCCATAACCGTTAGGCGAGCCAGGCTTTGCTGAAAAGTCATCCATTTCGTTGTTAAGTAAGATACCTGTGCCAGCAGCCACGAGGCCTGAGCCATAGCTGAAGTTTAGGGTGTAAGTATTTGAAACGGCATTTCCCCATTTATCGACAACAGAATAATGGGTGGTTTGATCGCTTTCATAAGGCGCAATATCGCCAGCTTTTATTTCAGCACTCGGAGTGGCTTTATTAAAAGCGATTTGTTTTGCAATGGTGTCTGCGTATTTTTGACTTGTTAATGCAGCAATTGGCACAGGGTTAAAATCTGGATCCCCCAAATATTCACTTCTGTCTGCATAGGCATGTTTCATCGTTTCTGTCATTAAATGCAAAGTTTGTGCAGTGTTATGACCAAGCTTTTGAATTGGGTAGTTTTCTAGCACATTGAGCATTTCAATGATGTGAATACCGCCTGATGAAGGAGGTGGCATAGAAACGACTTCATAACCTCGATAGCTGCCGCGAACGGGCTCTCGTTCAACGACGGTATAATTTTTTAGGTCATCTAGGCTCATAATCCCGCCCGCTAGATTAATCGCGCTCACAATTTTCTCAGCGGTTTCGCCCTGATAAAACCCTTTACTGCCGTGCTTTGCAATCAGTGATAAAGAATGCCCTAAGTCAGTTTGCACCAGCTTGTCGTTAACCGAAAAGCTGTCACCATTTTTTTTGTAAAATATTTTAGCGGAACTTGGCCATTGAGAGATGCGGCGCTTTAAGCCATCTAATGAATCTGCCAAATCTGAATTAATGACAATACCGTCATTAGCTAACCCGATGGCGGGTTTAATGACATCTTTAAGACTCATAGTGCCATATTTGGTTAGCGCGAGTTCTAAGCCCATTACCGTACCAGGTACCCCCACTGCGAGACCATGCTCACGGCTTAATTTAGGGTTTGCATTGCCTTTTTCGTCTAGAAAAATATCTTTATGTGCCTTTGCTGGCGCCGTTTCACGATAATCGATAGCAATGGTTTTATTGGTTTCAGCTAAATGTACCATCATGAAACCACCACCACCGATATTACCGGCACGAGGAAGGGTGACCGACAGTGCAAAACCTACAGCAACGGCAGCATCAACAGCATTACCACCTTGTTTGAGAATATCGACACCAATGCGGGTTGCAAGTGATTCTTGACTGGCAACCATGCCATTTTTAGCCCAAATGGGTTGAGCTGTGGCAGCGCGACTGAAAATAGATTGCTCGTTAGCAGCACTTACGCTGGTTGTAGATGCAGCAGTTAAACTGAGTGCAATTGCAATGCAGGTGGAAATAGCGATAGGTTTAAACTGAGAAAAAATACCCACTTTCAGTCCTTTGTAAATTCATTGATAGGTTGCAATGTGCCATAAGTATGATCTAATACACAATATCTAATGCCGCTTTTTGAGGAAATATGTCAGAGTTTTTGAGTGAAGATATCCAACTTAATTTTTATGATTCAGTTGCAAGTATCGGTAAATCAAAATGGAGTCGTGTGTTTACTGACGATAATCCGTTTACTCAATTCGAGTATTTATTGGCATTAGAACAAAGTTTGAGTGTGTGCAGTGACTCTGGTTGGCGCCCACAACATCTTGTGATTACCTCTAATAGTGATGTTATTGCTATTTTACCTTGTTATGAAAAATCCCATTCATGGGGGGAGTATGTGTTTGATTGGGCATGGGCTGAAGCTTATGAGCGCAACGGGCTTGATTACTATCCTAAGCTCGTAGCTGCAATTCCTTTTACGCCAGTTTCGGGTCAACGTATAGGTATGATTTCGTCGATATCAGAGGTGAGTCGTGAAGTCGTACTGAATAGAATTACTCATTTTTTAAATCAAACAATAAAAAGTGAGCAGTTCTCATCCTGGCATTGTTTATTTTTACCTCAAAATGATTTCAAGCATTTAAGCCATTCAACAATTTCGAGATTAGGTACGCAGTTTCATTGGCAAAACAAACAGTACCCGCACTTTGACGACTTTCTAGCGCAGTTAGTCTCTAGAAAAAGAAAAGCCATTAAAAAAGAACGTAGAGCTGTGTCGAATTTTAACTATGACTTTATTGATGGCGACAAGGCAAGCAAAGAACAATGGCAAGGTTTTGTGCATTGCTACCAGCAAACCTACCTAAAACGCTCAGGTCATACAGGCTATTTAAATGCTGACTTTTTTAGTCAAATCGCCAGTTCAATGGGCAGGCAAGTTAGGTTGCTATTAGTGACCAACGATCAAAATAACCTTATAGCATCAGCATTATATTTTGTGTCCAATACCCACCTTTATGGTAGATATTGGGGCTGTTTAGAGGAAGTCGATGGCTTGCATTTTGAAACCTGTTATTACCAAGGCATTGAGTATGCTATTCATCATGGATTAACCGTCTTCGATGCCGGCGCGCAAGGTGAACACAAAGTAGCACGGGGTTTTGAGCCTGTTGAAACCTATTCAAACCACGAAGTAGCACACGACGAGTTCAGAAAAGCGATTTATCATTACTGCCAGCAAGAACAGCTGCATATAAAGCAATATATGCAGGATTTAGCTTGCAAGCTGCCCTACAAAGAAAAGGACAATTTACAATAAAGTGTCTTATCCCTAGGCACTAAATTAATTCTGCCCCTAGACACTAAATTAATAAAGCGATGAATGAATAAAACCCTTATCTTCGCCATTAAAGTTAATGACTTGGCATCACCACTAATTTCAAAACTTTTAACTTTCAAGATTCCTAAC
>NZ_MCUF01000044.1:0-7557 GCF_002873615.1 Shewanella sp. 10N.286.51.B7 | reverse complement strand
TTCAAGATTCCTAACTTTCATAACTTCTAATTTTAAGAAGTGGCTAGCCAACAGTTCCACATAGACTTAATAATAAGCTGTTTATTTTCAGAACCGGCCTTTTTAGAATAGACAGAATAAACGTGCTAAAGTTTACAAGTCGTTAACTTACTTAGTTACCCATATGAATCTAAAAAAAATTATAAGCCTGGGCACCAGTAAACAGTCTTTTTCATCGGCTAATCGCACGAGAACAATGAATATAATCGGCTTAATCACAGTCTTTATTTCTTTGCTTTATTCATTAAATTATATTTTCTTACTTGAAAACACCCTTGTTGGCTTTATCAATCTTGGTTTTACCATCGCATATCTGTGCACAATTGCATTTACGGCTGCGCATCATTCAAGACTGGCTAAAATATGGTTTTTTAGTGTGCTAATGCTTCACCTATTGGTGTGTACTAATGTCTACGTGACGAATGCTAGCGGATTTCATTTGTACTATTTCCTGGTTCCAACGGGGGCATTTCTTTTATTTGAGTTGCGTGAAAGAGTAGAGCAGGTGAGTTTGAGCCTGGCGGCGTTAGTCTTGTTTTTCTATTGTGAAAATACGCCAAATGATGCGCCTTTAATACAGCTATCAGATCAAGTGAATCACATGTTGTATCAATCAGTGGTATTTTTCACCATGTTAGAAGTCATTTTTGTGTTGTACATTTTTGCTAAACAAATCGATAAGAATGAAAAGCAATTGATATTACAAGCCTCCACAGATTCGTTAACCCAACTCGCTAACCGACACCACTTTTTTACAGAAGGAAAAAGTTTGTTTGATGATGCCGTAGAGAAAAAACTCCCTTTTACATTAGTCTTATTAGACTTGGATTTTTTCAAGAAAATTAATGATCAACATGGCCATTTAGTTGGAGATAAATGTTTAATTGAAGTGACCAGCACGATTAAAAAGTTGTGCCGTGAAAATGATCTATGTGCCCGAATTGGTGGTGAAGAGTTTATTGTGGCGATGCCAAATACGTCGATACAAGATGCTGAAAAAGTTGCTGAGCGGATGAGAGAACACATTGAAGCGTGTAAAATTAACCTATCTGAATCAAGCAAGTTAACCTGTACAGCCAGTTTTGGCCTTGCTGATAAGACTCAAAGCACCACCGAATTAAAAGACTTACTTATTCGAGCAGACAAAGCTTTATATGTTGCTAAAGAGAGCGGTAGAAACTGCGTCAAGCCGTATTATCAACAGGCCGCATAAAAGGTTAACTGTCGATAATCGTATAATGACGAGTCGCAGTTTGACTTACTGTAAACCAGTTTGATTGCTGGACTCGTTGTTGATGAAATTCGAATGCGGCTTTATCGACAAACTCCTCATTAACATCAAATCTTAAGTCATTTACGGTACTTTGAGTGACACTAAAACTGATACAACCTTCTTCATTCAAGGTGAGTTGGGTGTGATTTACTAACTCAAAACGGACATCTGCTAATTCGTTTGCAGTGGTGTTGTGCGGAAATTGTATATAGCCAGTAAGCTTCACTCTAGACATTGATTTCTCTATTTCTCTATTTCTCTTTTTATCACTTTTGTAGTCTAAATTTAAAACCAGTAATCGTCGTGATTATTTACAACGTTATCCCAGCGCAAGCCAAAAGCCCACACCAATCATCAAACTGCCTGCAATACGGTTCATTAACTTAATGTTGTCACCGCGAGATAAAAACATACGTAGGCTTTTACCGCCACTTGCATAGGCCAGCATTGATACACTTTCAGTTAGCATAATGATTGATAGCAGCCAAAATAATTGTGGTCCAACGGCTTTATCGACGCTGATAAAAGGTGGCAGTAATGAAATCATGAAAGCCCAGCCCTTAGGGTTGGCAATCGCGGTCACAAAGCCTTGTGAGATAAGTGCATAATTACTGATTGATGAGTCGGTTTGTTGGCCTTCAACAATGGCCATTTTACCTTTTGAACGCCACATGTTGATGCCGATGTAAGCGAGATATGCGCCACCAATCCATTTTAAAATAGCGAAAGCGTCTGGGTAATTTAGCATGACGCTGGCAACACCCATGACTGCAGCAATGGCCACTAATGCGACACCCACTAGTTCTCCTAACATCATCCATAGAGTGCGCCTAACACCAATACTCATCCCGAGTGTCATGGCTAAAGTCATGCACATACCAGGTGTAATTGAGACAAAAAAGAAGGTCGGTATAAATACCGCTAATATGGCTAAATCAGGCATGTATGGATTATCTTAAAAGGAAAACGAAGAGTGTAAGGAATTACAGCGTTTGTGCAATTAAATTCGTAATCAATATGGCCATATTGGCTAATTTAATTAATGTACAAATCAGTAGTTGCGATTTTGAATATAAAAAGCGCATTGCTATAAACCAATGCGCTTTTAGCTTTTAACTTTAAACTAGCTTTAGATTAATTTAAGTGTAAAAAGTGTTGCCTAACTTGGGTCTATGACGATGTGCTCAAGCTCTACTGCTGCAACAGCTTGTAAAGTGTCCATTGTCGCATTCACTAAGCTTACTTTCCCTGCCGATGACTCAATTAACACCACACGATTAATATCGCTGTAGTCACGATCGTGACGAATTAAATTCGACAGTGCCATTTGCATTGGCATCATTGAAGGGTTGAATGCCGCATTTTCTGCATAGCGTCCGCAATAGGTTCTACCGTCTTTGGTTTCAATAACCACAGCGGCAAAGTTTTTAGTGTAGGGCGCATAACTTAGCCCAGCTTGGTCAACCGCCTCAATGATCATTGGGTCGTCTGAATTCAAGCTAAATTCAATATTGCTTTTAGACAATAAAGGTTTAGTCACTTGTAAATCTTTTGGCCCAAAGGCATAAGGCAGATAATGAGCAAGCAATTGTGGCTGCTGGCCTGGTAAGTGAATCTTAATATCAATGCCGCTAACTAATTCATTAATAAATTGACGACAATGACCACAAGGGCTGAAGTTAACCACGATATCAACAATCTTTTGTTCGCCATTTAACCATGCATGGCTAATGGCACTTTGCTCTGCGTGAACGGTATGAAATAGCGCTTCAGAGGCTAGTTCAAAATTTGCCCCCATATAAATATCACCGCTTTCCCCTTTGGCGATCGCGCCCACATAGAATTCACTGATGCTAGGTTTAGCTAGCGCTGCAGCGATGGGTAACAAGCTTAATAGTAAAGCTTCTTCTGTCATGTCACTGGCTTTTACCAGTGTTGCCAGTTGACTGGCATCGATATGACCGCAAAAATCTTCATTGAGTAATGGGATTAAGGCTGTGGCTACCGGCTTAGGTAGTTGGGTGATGCTATCAATGAAACGGTTTTGCATGAGCAATTCCTTTTATTTAACGATAAGTGCAATGTAAGTTACTTACTTCAACACTTAAAGTGATTGCAAGTATAAACAAAGCGCTTTTAATAACTTCTGCTTGTGCTCATTCTCGCTGGTTTCTTCCAATAAGTTTTCGAGATTAATCACATAATCAGCATCAGACAAGCGTTGTTGACAGAATTCTCGCCAAATAAGTGATTCGTCATGATTCAAGGTTTCAGGGTAATTACGCGCACGATAGCGGAAAAACATTTGTCCTAAACGCTCATCTTCAAAATCAAGTTGCAGCGCGGCAAGGTTTTCTGGCTTGGTATTGCGGATCATTTCCATTTTGCCTTTATCGGCATGACTAAAGAAGCCGCCGCTATAAAGCATTAAATCAGGGTCTGTTGCTGCTGGGTGATCATTAACTTCAAACACCGCCTGTAATTTTTCACGTAACTCTGGGTGTTGCTTAAACAACTTATATTGTGAGCGTGCAAATTCCATATCGAACTGGTGACGCTCAGCGACTTGTTCAGTGAGTAGCTTAGGTGTACCAATAAATGGGCATTTGTTTAAATGGATTTGCTTAAGTGGAATAGGTAACTCATCCGGTGCGAGTTCACTGCGCGGGGTGTACATTCGCTGGACTATTTCCTCTACTGAAAGCGTGATTAATGGGGTTAAGTCCATTGCTAAGTTCACACATAACATCGAGTTTTTATTGGTTGGATGTGGCGCAACAGGGGCGATTAATGTGACACAGCCATTTGCCGCACTGATTTTCGAGCTAACGTGAACCAAGGGCTGCATAAAGTCACCTTGAATGAGCTCTGCGACCTTTTTCTTATTACGTAAACCAAAATAATACTCATATAATTTTGGCTGTTTTTCTTTAATTAACTTTGCCATCGAAATCGTGGCATACACGTCACTCATGGCATCATGAGCTTGTTCATGGCTTAAGCCATTAGCTTTGGTTAACTCTTCTAATCTGAAGCTTGGCGAGCCATCCTCTTTGAGAGGCCAGTTAATGCCTTCTGGTCTAAAGGCATAGCAAGCTCTGACTAAATCAATGATGTCCCAACGGCTATTACCGTTTTGCCATTCTCGGGCATAAGGGTCGATAAAATTACGATAAAAGCCATAACGACTTACTTCATCATCAAACCGTAAAGAGTTATAGCCAACAACACAGGTGTTAGGTTGGGTAAAAATGCTATTGATACGGCCCATAAACTCAGTTTCAGCCATGCCTTTTTGATTGGCTAACTGAGGCGTAATACCTGTAACTAAAATAGCTTCAGGTGATGGCAAGTAATCTGTTGATTGTTTGCAATAAAAATTCTCAGGCTCGCCAATAATATTAAGATCTAAATCAGTACGAATACCTGCAAACTGTGAAGGGCGATCTTTTGCTGGGCTGACGCCAAAAGTTTCGTAATCGTGCCAGAAAAGAGTGGGTTGAAAAGCACTTGCCATAATATCGCGGTATCCTAATTTTGAATTATAAATATCTTAACACTGTTAATTAGTAATGTTTACAGGCTACAAAACTGATTGAATGCTTTTTAATAGGGTGACGTAATCGAATTAGCTGGTTACACTCTGAAAAGTATCACAGGAGTCAGTATGTATAATCATTTATTTAGTCAACCAGTTAAGTATCAAATTAATCAAGGACAAACACTGTTAATTGCGCTTGCTGATGACGTTAGTGATTTTATTTTATTACCAGCATTAAGCCAGCCCTTAGCCGAGATTATCATTTGCGAGTCAGAAGATGAGCAGTGTTCTAGCTTTATTTTGACTTGTCAGCCATTTTTTAAAGTCGATGTCATTGATTCACAGATGGACTCACAGATTGATTCACCGATTGACTCTCAGATTGTTAAACAGCCCGAAAAAGCTGAATTTAAGCGTACATTTGGCCAAGGCTTTCGTTTATATGCCAGAGTGGGAGTTGCACCAAGAATATCAGCTGAGTTATTAAGAAAAGGCATTGGTTTATCTTTCACAGCTGAAGACACACCTCAAAAGCAGATAAACATAGGCTATTTACAGTCGGTTTGTGAATCAATCAATCTAGAGAGCGATTTGCGCTTAAACCAAGAGCCGAAAGAGTTGATGATGGCAAAAGCCATTTTAGCGAGAAATTTCGACTATGAAGAGTCTCCTGAAAACTTAGCAATTAATATCAGTGAAATTGAGCAGGTGCGGGCAGATATTAATCTGTACCTTGCGGAAGAACGCAACAAAGTGCATGCGATTATTGCAGCTCAGCTACTTAAGCTAGATAATTTGTTAAATCATAAGCAGCAATGGTTATTAAGAACCTATAGCCAGTCTCAACAAAGAACCAATTATGCATCAGCAGCTAATGAGCTTTCAAAGGATGTGGAAGACTTACAACGAAAATTAGAATGTTTTAGCTTACTTGCACCAGCGGATGTCAGCTTAATGGTCGATAAGCTCACTGAAGATACCTGACATTTCCACGTTCATTGCGTAAAATCCTTTTATTTGGGTCTCATTAATCTTAAAACAATGAGACGCACACTTCTTTAATCATTCTTATTAGAGTTATTTGATGCAATATATTTGTCCAATATGCCGTTCTTGTTTAACACTTAACGCAAAATCTTGGCAGTGTGAGAACCGCCACCAGTTTGATTGTGCCAAAGAGGGCTATGTCAACTTGCTACCTGTTCAAAAGAAAAACTCTAAAGATCCCGGTGATAACAAAACCATGATGTTTGCCCGTCGTGAGTTTTTGAATAAAGGTTATTACCAAAAGCTCAGTGACAGAGTTAATCAGCTGGCTGTTCAATTTAGCCCTGATGCTCAAAAAATCTTAGACATAGGTTGCGGAGAAGGCTATTACAGTCATCGTTTATTCAAAGCAATGCAGCAAAGCGCTAAAACAACTGAAAGTGTATGTGAAGACGAAGGTGCTCTGTGTCACTTGCAAGGGTTAGACATTTCTAAATCAGCGATTAAATACGCTTCTAAACGATATTCTGAATTAGATTTTTGTGTCGCAAGTGCCTATGAAATGCCTTTTGCGGATGCAATATTCGATTTAGCGATGCGAATTTACGCGCCTTCAAAAATTGATGAACTGCAACGAGTGATAAAAAAAGACGGTGTATTAATCACGGTTTCTCCTGGTCCCATGCATCACTTTGCAATGAAAAAGATCATTTATAGTGAGCCAAAACCCCATGAAGAGGCTAAAGCTGAGCTTGATGGCTTTACTTGTCTTCATCAAGAAAGGTTGCAGTACCCACTAGTGTTATCAGACCCTATTGATATTGAACACTTTTTGAATATGACGCCTTATGCGTGGAAATTGACCCAAGAGCAAAAGGCTCAAATTGCAGAACAAGGACTTAGCTGCGAGTTAGACTTTAGTATTGAAATTCATCAACGTAATTGATTTGTCATCTAAATTTGCTATTTTACTTTTTGAATCTGATATTTAGTTTTAAACCGTTATCTTATTCGCGAATTTTAAGCGTGGTAATAACTAATTGAATTAAAATGTTGATGTTAGTTGACATCCCCGTAGAAAGGTTCATAATCTATCGGGCTTGAAGGTTGGGCTTAGTTTATGTGTTTCAATACGACCAGTTTCGTCCTGTGAACATAAGTAAAACCGGCATTTTCAGCTCTACCGCCGTTAAGGCTTTATTTTTTATATACAGGATTTATATCATGTCTCAAGTTACTGGTGTTGTTAAGTGGTTCAACTCTGACAAAGGTTTCGGATTTATCGAGCAAGAGTCTGGTCCAGACGTATTCGTTCACTTCCGTGCAATCAACTCAGACGGTTTCAAAACTCTTGACGAAGGTCAAAAAGTTCAGTTCACTGTTACTCAAGGTCAGAAAGGACCTCAAGCTGAGAACGTAACTGTAGTTTAATTATTCCTAGCTTCGGCTAGATAATTAAATAAAACTGTAGTCTTTGACTACAGTTTTTTTTTGCTTAAAATTAATTATTTATCTCCATTCTACCTCTATTCTTAACTTCTTCTTGCTAAAGCCTCAAAGCTTCTCAGTCTCAAAGCTATCCACTATCATTCTTCGTCGTTCACGTGTATCTATCTCAGATTATTTTTGCTGTGTCGAAGGTCATTTAAACTTTTCCTAAGTACTTACTTTGCTCAAAGTTAGTTTTATTTTACTGGTGAGCTATGAGCTATGAGCT
>NZ_MCUF01000043.1:81457-82341 GCF_002873615.1 Shewanella sp. 10N.286.51.B7 | reverse complement strand
CAAGCGAACGTTTTGCAAGGTCAATTTGGTTCGCTTTCTTTGAACGAACTCGGTCATTGGACCTACACGGCTGACAATTCCCAACAGGCTATTCAAGGCCTGAAAACGGGCGAATCACTCACCGATACTTTATTAGTTCATTCTGTTGATGGCACAGAACAAAAAATCTCTGTGACCATTAACGGCACTGATGATAAAGCGGTTATTGCTGGCACATCAACAGCCAGTTTAACTGAAGATAAAGATGTTCACTCTGGCCAGCTCCGTGTCGATGGCGCCCTGACGGTAACGGACCTCGATGCAGGACAAAACCAATTCCAGGCGAGTGCTCAACAAGGTCAATACGGCACATTATCTATAAACGAACTAGGTCATTGGGCCTATACTGCTGATAATTCTCAACCAGCGATTCAAGGCCTTAAAACAGGCGAGTCACTCACCGATACTTTATTAGTTCATTCTGTTGATGGCACAGAACAAAAAATCTCTGTCACTATCAACGGCACTGACGATAAAGCGGTCATTTCTGGTACAAGTTCAGCACAATTAACCGAAGACAAAGACGTCCATCAAGGACAACTACACGTTGATGGCGCACTCTCTGTTACTGATGTGGATAACGGTCAGAACCAATTCCAAGCCACTGTTCAGCAAGGTCAATTTGGTGCGCTTTCTTTAAATGAACTAGGTCATTGGACCTACACAGCTGATAACTCTCAATCTGCCATTCAAGGGCTGAAAACGGGCGAGTCACTCACTGATACGCTCATAGTTCATTCTATCGATGGCACCGAACAGAAAATTACAGTGACCATTAACGGTACCGACGATAAGGCGGTCATTGGTGGCACTGCAACAACTTCACTAACTGAAGACAAAGACGT
>NZ_MCUF01000043.1:0-80679 GCF_002873615.1 Shewanella sp. 10N.286.51.B7 | reverse complement strand
CATCAAGGACAACTGCATGTTGATGGCGCATTAACCGTTACTGATGTTGATAATGGTCAAAATCAATTCCAAGCCACAGTACAACAAGGACAATTTGGCTCACTGGCGTTAAATGAATTAGGTCACTGGACTTATACGGCTGATAATTCACAACCATCTATTCAAAGTTTAAAAACAGGTGAAACGGTAACTGATACCTTAGTCGTTCATTCTATAGATGGCACCGAGCAACAGATCACAGTCACCATCAATGGCACTGACGATAAAGCTGTTATTACTGGAATTTCAACAGGTGACGTTGATGAAGGTCATGGCAGTTTTGGCGATATGTCACCAGATTATGCACAACCTGGTATGGCTAAACTTGGACAAGCTGCATTAACCGCTGATGGCAAGTTAGATATTGTTGACCCTGATACTGGTGAATCACAGTTTGACTCTAAAGGCGGTGCTTGGAACAATTCATACCACGGACAATATGGACATTTATTGTTAAACAGTGATGGAACTTGGCATTATGACGTGACGGTTGGCAGCGTAGATTGGGTCGGCAATAGAAAAACAACTATTGGCTCTACTATAGATAAACTCGGAGAAGGACAAACATTAACTGATACCATCACTATCCAATCAAAAGATGGTACAACACACGATATTGTCATCACCATTCATGGCAGTAATGACCGCCCCTATTGCTCATCCGAGGTCGTACTACAAAGTGGCAGCGAAGATACCCGCCAAACTCTGACGACAGCACAACTACTTGCCAATACCGTGGACGTCGATAAAAACGATGCCGGTAAACTAACCATTGAAAACCTACACGCCAACCATGGTTCCATTCTAAACAATGGCGATGGCACCTTCACCTTTAGCCCAGAAAAAGACTATAACGGCGATGTCCATTTTAGCTATGACGTCAAAGATGCCCACGGTGGTGTGACCCACACTGGCGCATCAACGACGCTCTCGGCGGTTGGCGATGCTGCCCAAATCGCTGGCGTTGATACTGGTTCAATAACCGAAAGCAGCGCGGGTGTCGACATGTCACCTGACTATGCTCACTCAGGCATAGCCACACTTGGCAATACAACACTCTATGCGGATGGCAAGCTGACCATTACAGACCCCGATGTAGGCGAGTCAGGATTTGAACGCCAAGGCAGCAATGGTTACGACTATCACGGCACCTATGGCGATCTAATCTTACTCACCGATGGCACCTGGCATTACCATGCCGATGCTGGGCATCTATCAGGTATAGGTGCTAGGCCCACAACGCGTGGCACTGCAATTGACCAGCTTGGTGAAGGACAAAGCTTAACCGATACGATTACAGTCCATTCAAAAGATGGTACAACACACGATATTGTCATCACCATTCACGGCAGTAACGACAGACCTTACTGTTCATCTGAAGTGGTGCTACAAAGTGGCAGCGAAGATACACGCCAAACCTTAACCACCGCGCAACTATTAGCGAATACAGTCGATGTGGATGCCAATGACGCCGGTAAACTAACCATTGAAAACCTACACGCCGACCATGGTTCGATATTAATTAATGCCGATGGCACCTTCACCTTTAGCCCAGAAAAAGACTATAACGGCGATGTGCATTTTAGCTATGACGTTAAGGATGCACACGGTGGTGTGACCCACACCAGTGCAACCACCAACTTGGCTGCGGTTAACGACACCCCTGATGTGACGCCTTTAACCGACAGTGTCAGTGAGGGGGCCGATAATCATCACACCCTCAATCTGCTATTAGGTGCCACAGATAAAGAGGGCGACGCTTTAACCATCAGCCACCTTGAATATGCCATCGATGGTCAACCTCAGTCGAGCCAACTTCCAACGGGCATTACCTTAGATACTGATGGTCATACATTAATTGTTGATGCCACCAATCCCGCATTTAACCATTTGGCCAATGGTCAGTCGCAACAAATCGCTATCACCTATCAAGTAGAAGATGGCCATGGTGGAAGTACGCAACAAACCGCTACGCTCACCATTGCCGGGACAGATGATAAAGCCACACTGGTTTCTAATGTCATTCAGCTCACTGAAACACAAGCGCTTGATAGTGAATTTAAATCCTATAGAGGCCAGCTTCAGCTGATTGACCCTGATAGTGGTGATAACACTCAGTTTGTATTTAGCGGGAAGTATTTAGGTCAAGGTTTTGCACCTGGTCACCTTGATGTTTGGCCTAATGGCACTTATCAATTCAAATTAGATGCTGGTACCAATCGTCATGCGGATGAGCTCATTGGTAGCCTACATGCAGGCGAGTCGATGGAACTCCCTTACGAAGTCGAAACCAGTGATGGTCAAAAGCTCACCATTATGGTGAAAGTGACGGGCGAAGATAACCAAGCAAAAATTGAAGTGACGCCATACTCCAGCCTCAATAATCATGTTTACGAAGATCACACATCCTTCGGCAATACCACCAATCAGCTCAGCAGTGGTGGCACGTTACACGTAATTGACCCAGATCACGACCAAGCCGGTTTTATTGCGCAAACCATTACTACCGCCGAAGGTGGTCGGTTCAATATCAACGCACAAGGCCAATGGTCATACGATATTGACAATGATAAAGTCCAACATTTAGGCGCAGGGGAAAGCTTCCAGCAAACCTTTACCGTTGAATCTATCGATGGAAGTGCTAAAAAAGATATCACAGTGACCGTTCATGGCACCAATGATGCGCCAATTGCTTCGGCTGAAGTGCGTTTAGCGAATGGCTTAGAAGATAGTGAAATTGTCCTTACCACGTCACAGCTACTGGCCAATACTAGCGATGTTGATGACAACGATATTGGCAAATTATCCATTGAAAACCTACACGCTGACCACGGCACTATTGTGTTAAATGCAGATGGTACGTTCACTTTCACCCCAGAAAAAGACTATAACGGCCAAGTTCATTTTACTTATGATGTAAAAGATGGGCATGGCGGTGTAACGCATACTGGCGCAACAACCTCACTCAGTGCAGTGCGTGATGCAGCCATTATTACAGAAGTAACCAGCGAAAATATCACAGAAGATGGTTCAAACGGCAGTCAAAATCAAGGTGTTATAACTGAGTTAGCCAATGGTAAATTGCAAGTTGTTGACCCAGACAGCGGTGAAAACTCTTTTCAGTACAGTCAACTTGGTGAAACACGCATACATGATCCCTTCAATGGCCATTTACGCATTGATAGCGCCGGTAATTGGGGATATCGAGTTGACAATGCAAATTTACAGCACCTTAGTGAAGGTCAAACCGAAGTTGTGACCTATCGAGTTCACAGTAAAGATGGCACACCTTTCGACCTCAATATTAACGTTGTCGGCACTAATGATGCGCCTGTTGCAAATATTGTGACCTTGTCTAATGGTACTGAGGATACTCACTACCAAATGCAAGCTAGTCAGTTTGGGTTTGGCGATATCGACTCTGGCGATACGCTGCATTCCATCGCAATCACCGATCTACCACCAACAACTGAAGGCAAGTTTGTTTTAGATGGACACGATATTACCGCAGGCCAAAGTATAGCCACAGCTGATATTAGCAAGCTGCAGTTCATTCCAGCCAAAGACTTTAACGGTGATGTGCAGTTCAAATATACCGTCAATGATGGCCATGTAGATTCAGCCAAAGCAAGCAACACTTTACACATCACAGCCACAGATGATGCTTCTGTCATCGGTGGCGATACTCAAGGCAATGTAGATGAAGCAAATATAGGTGACACAACAACGGCAACTGGGCAATTAACCATTACCGATGTCGACACAGGGCAAAACCCTACATTTGTAGATGTGGCATCAACAGCAACCACCTACGGCCATATTGAAATGCACAATGGCCAATGGACCTATACACTTGATGAAAGCAAAGTTCAGCAGTTAGATCCCGATGAATCAGCCGTAATTGACCATCATACGTTTATAGCAAGCGATGGTAGTAAACAAACCGTTGATATAACGATTAAAGGTACTAATGATAAACCCATTATAGAATCTGCTCATGCAGCACCTGCAGGCACTTCGAGTACGTTAAAGTTACAAGATGTAGATATTATCTCAAATCCAACTGGTGCCAATATTGATGTTGCGGCCACGGATGCTGAAAATGTGGCACGCTGGGGAACCGATATAACAGGGGTTGGCTCTGGGGTTAAACTTGTTGGGCTATATAAGCCAGGCTCGGATCATAACTGGATAACCACTCCTGCAATCACCTCAACATCTCACAGTGGAACAGGTGGTTACAATCGAGTGGATAACCACGATTGGTGGCATACTAACGGCATTCCAGACACGGTAAATACTGGCTCTGGTGGCGCTAGTGGGCATGGTAATGTCTGGAGCGGCGGCATAGTTGTATTTGAAGACTCTGCTGGACATCAAACTATTGGTATTATTAACCGTGTTTGTACTGGTGGTGGATCGGAAGTCGATTATTTGTACTATCACAGTTATCAGAATTTACATCCTGGGGGCACTGCATACAGCGGAAGTGCTAACCCTGGTGAAACAATTAATGTTATGGATGGCACCAGTAAAATTGCTAGCGTAGTGGCTGATAGTAATGGTCACTGGGAAGTGGCTGCTAGCCAATTAAACGATGGTGAACATACGCTACATGTTGAAAATAGTGCAGGGCAACATTCAGCTGAAACGGTTTTTCAAGTTAATGGTCATGCTGTTAAGAATATTACCCCCGCGGGTCTCAATACTGAGCTCAAAGAAGATTCAGCGCAAACTACCATTGATGGTGAATTACGAACTACAGACGTTGATCATGGTGATACTGCAACAATTACCGCGCAAGCCAATCATGCAACCCAATATGGTCATTTCTCGATTGATGCCAACGGACAATATCATTACACCCTAGATAACAATAATCAGGATGTTAACCACCTTGGCGTGCATCAAACATTAACTGAAATTATCCCAGTGACGTCAACATCTACCGACGGCACCTCTGTTACTACCAATGTGACCATTACGATTCAGGGCTCGGTTGACCAACCTATTTTAAATGCGACAGCTCCTGATGCGCAGAAAGGCAGCTCAATGGCGCTAAACCTTGATGTTGCTACCACTGATACTGGTGGTGATAATGAAGACTTATTAATAAAAATTAGTGGCTTACCTGATGCGGCGACTTTAAATCACGGCACTCATGATGCAATCGCCAAAATGTGGGTATTACATCAGTCAGATCTGAAAGGGCTTGAGCTAGATTTGCATGATGCCAATTTTCATGGTGATTTACACTTTAATGTCACCGCAACTGCTTCATCGGGGGGAGAATCAGAATCAACAACTAAGGCAGTGACATTATTTGTAAACTCTCCACCAGAGGTCTCGAATTCGGTAACTGGTAGTAAAGCAGAAGACTCAGGTATGGGAGCGATTGACCTGCTTCACGGTGCCACTGATGTTGATAGCGGAGAAGTATTGTCTGTAGGTGATATTCAATATCAAATAGGCGCAGCTGGCCAAAGCGTTAACAAACCTGACTTTTTAACCTTAGGTAAAGATGGGCATACCTTAGTTATCAATGCTAATGCTGCTGAGTTTCAACATCTATCTGCGGGTGAAAACGAAACCATCACCGTAAGTTATAACGTTAAAGATAGTCACGGTGGTCAGGTCGCTCAAAACGCGACAATTACCATAACAGGCACAGACGATACTGCGCAGATATCGGGTCATATCAGCACCGATCAACGTACACATATGACTGAAGATGTCCGTATTCAACCCGGAGGACACATGTTGTCATCAGACAAGATGACACTACAGGTGACAGATCCAGATAGCAGTCAGAATTACTTTATTCCAACTGGGGCAACTGGTACCACTGATGCCCACAGTAATGGAGCTTGGGTCAGCGGTGATAACAATATAGGCCAGTTCATTTTACATGCTTCAGGCGAATGGTACTTTAAAGCTGATAGTAGCAGCGCCAAAGTTAATAGCTTAGCTGAAGGGGAAAAAATCACCGACACTATTACAGTACATAGTGCTGATGGTACTCAACAGCAATTAACAGCTGCAGTTTATGGCACTAATGACGCCCCCACCGTTACGTCAATTGTAGGTAACGAAGCCAGCCTTGGAACAACAGCGGAAGATACCGCAATGAGTTTCACTGAAGCACAATTACTCAACCTTGTTGGCGCTGCAGATATCGATACAACAGATACTCTGCATATTGGCGATGTCAGCATTGACCCAGCTCAAGGGGCTTTTGCTAAACAACCAGATGGTAGTTGGACTTTTACGCCTGCAGCAGATTATTCTGGTTCACAGTTACCACTAACGATTCAAGTAAATGATGGCAGTGCTACCACTACAGCTCATGCATCCATAAACGTCAGTGGTGTAGCAGATGCTCCTAGCATCAGTGTTAGTTTAGGTGCTGTGCCGTTAACGTCACATACAGATAGTAGTACCCAAATACTAGATACCGTTGAAGCAACCATGGGAGCATCTCAACGCGCTGACCCACAAAACGCTATGAAGGATGACTTCATGCTCAGCAAAGTTGCCTTGGTATCAGCAGCCGGCTTAGATCCAAAACTTATCACAGGTATCAATGTTGACGGTAAAGATTACAGTGTGAATCCCAAATATGTGCCAACATTCTGTGGTCAAGGCGTCGAGTTCCCAACCTTAGATTATGACACGTATCAACATGCACAGCACATTAGCTTAACATTCGCGAGTGGCGCTCCTAAGAGTATGGATTGGCAATTTGTCGCTGGTATGGGCGATGATTTTACGGCAGCAGGTATAGCCGAATTAATCAGTAGGTCCTGTGGAGTAACGCTTCATGTTGACCGTGAGATTTCTACCGGTTCAGGAAGTACGTATCAAACGGGTGACGTGACTGAAGATAGTGTTGTTGATTTGCATATTACCATTACATCACCTGATAGTAGTGAAGATTTATCAGTCTCTATAAGCGGCTTACCAAGCGGTTCAATATTATCAGCAGGTACTGATAATCATGATGGCACTTGGACATTACAACAAGCTGAGTTATCAGGGCTGACCTTAACACCACCTCTAGACTATTCTGGCCAGTTAAACTTAACCGTAACTGCAATCTCAACCGATGGTACTGATATAGCCACTACAGATAGCGACCTTCGCATCAACATTACCCCTGTCGCTGAAACCTCTACCTTAACGGGCAGTGATATTAGTATGGATGAAGACAGTGGCACAGTGGCGCTAGGCATAACATTGAATATTCATGCCGATGCAAGTGAAACACAATCGCTGCTGATTGAAGGTGTACCTGCAAGCGCAAGTCTAAGTGCGGGGACTAAAAATACCGATGGCTCTTGGACATTAACGCCTGCTCAGCTGCAAGGGTTAACGGTTACGCCAGAAGCGCAATGGTCTGGCACAATGGCTTTACATATTTCAGCCACATCAACAGAGCAAACGGGTGAACAGTCTGTTAGCACAACTAATCTGAACGTTCAGGTTAACCCATTGGTTGATATGGTGGTTACTTCACATGATGTTCATGTTGCCCCAACAGATATGCTTGCCGGTATTGCTGTACCTATAGGTGTTAACAGCCTTGATACGTCAGAGACTTTTCAATTCAGTGTCACCATACCTTCTGGTTGGCATATAAAAGACTCTTCTGGTACCTGGGATAGTGATGACTCTCACCTTACTTATAACGGGAACCAAATAAACACCATTAAAGTGATTGCGCCGGATGGCTTTAAAGGCTCTGCAAATATTGAAGTCCATGTTACTGGCTTTGATGGTAGCGCATCACATGATTTTGGCATAACAACGAGTACGGTCACGGTGGATAACACAACACCAGCGGTAACCGCGACGGCTGCTCTTCCTGTTGATTTAGGGGCTACGGCAGAAGATACCGCGATTTCGTTCAGCGAAGCTGATTTATTACAACTAGTGGGTGCAACAGATATTAATCACGATAGCTTAACGATTACCGATGTAGATATTGATGCCGCATCAGGCGCTTTTGTTAAACAAGCTGACGGTAGTTGGCTATTCTCTCCTGCCGCTAACTTTAGTGGCGATGATCTTGCCGTCAGTGTCAAAGTCTCAGACGGTACTGAGGAAACCACAGCACACGGCACATTGGATATCACGTCAGTAACAGATAGCGCAGCGCCGCAATTAGTGGTTTCAGCAGAACAACAAGTGATGGGTTTTGCCGCGAATTCTGCTTCAGGTGTAGTTAATACCGATCCAATTTCAGCGGGTGGAGCAATGCACGCCTTAACCATTGATATGACCATTTTAGGCGGTGCACAGGTAGCATCCAGTGGTATCCACGGCGCAACCTTGATTTCTTACGGAACACCATCTGACCCCAACCATATGTATATTTGGAACAATGTCGCGGGTAAAGATTTAACCTTTAGGGTCGGCGGTACTGAATATACAACTGGTATACCATTAGCAACTGATGGTCTAGATCATCGTTATACTTTTAGCTGGGATGGTCAGCAAGGTACATTTGATGTATTAATTGATGGTCAACCCGTAAAACACATGGATGATGTCGGTAAAGGGGCAGTTATTGACGATGGTGGTAAATTTGCCTTGGGTAATGACCAAGACAGCTTTGGTGGTGGTTTTAGCACTGGTGATGCCTTTACCGGTAAAATGTTTAATGTTGCTATAGCTAAAGATGCACTTCCAATAGCTGAACTGGAACAAGCACCACTAAGTAATTTATTACATGGTGATGCACGATTACTCACTGACATCCGTATGGAAAATGGGAATTTTCAAGATGCCACCGGTAATTTCCATTATCAAACGGTGGGCAGTGTAACTAGCCAGACCGTTGAGGTAGATACTGCTATTGCGTCACCAAACCCAGGTGCAACACTTAAATTAGCGATAACAGCTGGAGCACCTGCCGATCAATCAGATCATGTCACTGGCGTTTCTATACAAGGGCTTATTGTTGGTTCAGTGCTTACCGATGGACATAGCCATAGTCATACCGTCACGAGTGCTACTGAAAGTATTGATTTACAAGGTTGGGATCAAACTCATTTATCCGCTAAATTACCTGCGGGCTCTACCGATAACATGCGCATAATGACAATGGTAGAAACCACAGGTCCTGATGGTGCTATTCAAATAGCATCAAGTGACTCAACGGTTATTTTAGATCCAACAAAGCCTATACCAGATGCGATTATCACTGGTGATGATATGAGTAAACCTTTAGCCATTACCGGAATTTCTTCGGATAGCGACCATGATTTTATTACCAGTGATAATCGGTTGATTTTTCATGGTACAGGGATCCCAGGTCACGACGTTAATCTTGTGTTAGATTCGACCATAATTGGTATTGCTACTGTTGATGCCAAGGGGAATTGGGAGATAGATAATACTGCTCATGAGCTTCCTGAACACGCACTAAATATCAAGTTGGTTTCTATGGATGCCAATGGTAGCCCTGAAATACAGACACAAATAGTAACCATTGACTCAACAGCAGCAACATTACAGTCTGGTGGTAGTTCAGATGAGCCTGATCTTACTGATGACACCAGCTTCACTGTGCAAGTTTCGACAGATGAACTCGAGGTATCATCCGACTTGCCAATGGTGAATCATGCACCCGATTCAGCATCCGAGCTAGCACATGAGCCAGTAACTTCGGCAACACCATCACTATCAGATATCAGTGGCAGTCCGCAAGCTGATGTGGCACCCGTAGATTATTACTTGAATATGGTCGGTCTCTCTAATGATGACATTGCGGTGCAAGATACACCATCAGGTAGTCATGACCAGTTAGCAACGTTTGTAAGTGGGAATATGTCTGATAATGCAGATCCGTTAGTTGATGATATGACGCCAGACGCTTTTGAAAACCCGTTAGATGATGATAACCATCAGCAGCATAAAGATGAGTTATTGGCAGATTTAAATGACCAACCTGATCAAAGTGATACTAATCAGGCTAATGACGATGATTTGCTACATCAAGCATTAAATGACATGCACAATCAGGTCTAAAAAACTTTAGTCATAATAACTCTGTAATAGACTGAAAAGGCGCACCATGATGAATCATGGTGCGCCTTTTCAGCATCGCTTTTTATAACCAGAATTAAAGCACTTTAGTGTAACTAATCACCCCATAGCCATGCCAGTCATCGACATCTGATTGATATTCTTTGCTATAAAAATCAACACTCCAACGTACAGACCATGTGGGAAATGCCCATATCACCCCTAAACTTGCTTGCGCTTGTTCATGCTTGATTTCAAGCGATGAGTCATAGGGTAAATCACCATCAATGGTTAAATCATTAAACCGATATCCAGCCTGCACCCTTGCATAAGCCGTCCAGCTACCATCAGAGTTAGCGGAATGAGTATAATTTCCTAAGTGACCAGCCTGACTTGAAAGTTGGCCAAAGGTTTGGTCTAAGTCATCACCCCAACGCAAGGTGAGACCGACACTCGATTGAGAACGAAAATTCCCAGCCATCGAATGATTAAATGCGCTTAAATCCCACTGACTATTTTCAAATGCTTGCTGACGAGTGAGTAAAGCTTCGACTTCATAGGCAAGTTGAAATGTCAGCTGATTCTCTATTTGATAATCCCAGCCACCCGGTTTAGTTGATGAGGTAATTTTATGCACCACTGATTGCAGCATTTCAGCCCCTGACGCAGGTCCCATAACACCAACAGACAACCAATTTTTTTGTGCCAGTGATGGGCTAAACACACCGGTATAGCTTTCTAGCTCCAATAGACCTGCATAAGGTCTTTCTTCTGATTGTGGATAGTCATACGCGATTTCAATTGGGGTCCACATTCGGCTATATAACTGAGCCCCACGGTGTGCTTGCTGTGTTTGTTGGGGGAATAAAAGTGCAGACTGCCATTGAAAGACCGATGATGCCGCTGAAAAATTGTGTTCTGGCTTTGCATGCCAACCTATGACAAAACCATTGGAGTAATCACCATCTGAGCCGGTAACGATATCATTATCGAAGCTAAAATAAATTTGATCTGCAGTTACGCTAATCGGCGCTAAACTCGCTGATAACAGCAATACACCTGCCGCATTTAGGCTTTTTCTGCTCAATATACCCCCCTATCAAATACGTCAGTTCACTACGTTAGCTCGACAACGTAAAGTTATTTCCAAAATCTAAACATTACTGTCATTAAAATGAGTAAGCGATTTTAGTTTACCTCTTTAGCCTCCCCACTCAATGATCATTAATTAAACAGCCTCGGCAACGGCTTTTATAGTCAGCCCGCTCTACAAAGCATTCCAATTTAAGCCATATTTATGCAATTTACATTTCATTTAGCACAATAAAACGTCAAACATTACCAGATGTAAGTGTTAAATTACTGACAATAAAAAGCCGCGATTCACTCGCGGCTACATACGTTAAAATAAGCACTGGTCGCTAATATCATTCACTGTTAATGGCTGTAACCAGCACAAAAATCATCAAATGATAAAGGTTTAGAGAACACATAGCCTTGAATAGAGTAAACACCATGCTCACTTAAATAAGCCACTTGCTCATGGCTTTCTACACCTTCTGCAATGATGTTTAAATTGGATTTTTGCGCAAATGAAATAATAGCTTCAATGGTTTTCGCATTAAAGTTATCTTGATGACCGATAGTATCAACAAACATTTTGTCAATTTTGAGGGTACTGATCCCTAAATTTTGCACATAGCTAAAACCCCCATAACCCGTGCCGGCATCATCTAATTTTAAATCTATGCCGATAGCATAAAACTTATCTAACATTTTACGCGCAGCAACTAAGTCACTAATAGGATGACGCTCAGTGATTTCTAATGAAATGCGATGTTGTTTCAACTCGCCTGATTCAACAACGCCTTTTAGCAATTGATACAAATCATCATTATCTAAATGTTCTGGCACAATATTAACGCTAAAAAATAATGGTTCTCGTGTAACCGCAAGTTGCTTAACATCATTAAAAACATGCGCCAACAACACCTTGGTCATATCAACAATTAAGCCATTGGCTTCTGCGTAAGGAATAAACTGATTCGGTGGCATTAAACTGCCATCTTGCCGTTGCCAACGCATGAGCACTTCTGCGCCAATGACTTTTTGACTGCGAGAATCGACAATAGGCTGATAAAAAGGAATAAACTCAGACCGCTTAATCCCTTGAATAATTTGGCTATGAACAGATTGACTATGGTTAAACCATAAACGGGCGATATACGTGACCCAAGCAGCCAAAATGCTGGCAATGATTAAAACACCCCACCATGAAAAGTAGGTATATTGCTCATAGAAATCACGATTACCAGATAATTCAAACTCCGCCTCAAAATAGGGCGAAGTTAGAGAGACCACTTCGCTAATAAAAGCTTCCTCATCAAAACTTTCAAAATCAAATACTAAAAAAGGTTTAGAGTCGAATGACATTTTATATTCTAAACAAGACTCACAGCTCATAGGAACAAAATAACGCGGCGCTAAAGGGATTAAACTCGCGACGTAAAAAATATCCCCCATATTGCGAATAAGGATCAACTCAAGCTGCTCTTCAGTGGCAGACTCCAATACGCCTAAACTATAGGTTTCACTAATTTGATGATGTTTCACATTGTGAATATCTCGAATAATCTCATTAGATTCACAATATATATTTAACCCTTTCGTTACGCCAACCCAACGAATAAAGTTTGCATCAAATACAGTGCGCTTTAACTGCGCCTCAGCCTGTGGGGTACACTCGAATGAATCAAAAGTGATTTCGGGTAATGTATTTAATTCTGCCGCACTGGTTTTAATTAAGTGCTCAAACTTATCCGTTAAAATTGCTGCGTCACGGGCAATGACTTGCTTGGCCAAGAAATGATCGACACCACGCAATAAACCAACACTGAGAAGTAATGCAACTAAAAAAATCAGGCAATATGTGATTCGTTCCATGACAGCACCTAAATCCTATAAATTAGTCACAATATAACCTGACTGAGTTTGTTACGGTAGTGTAAACATCTATATTAGTTGAAATTTAATTCATCACAGCACCAATCATTACTTTGCTGTGTAATAGGATCAATAAACTGTAATCGTTGTGCCAATAACTTTAGTGGATTAGCAAAGTTATCAGGTCCTTTCGGTTGTAGCACAGGGTAAAACCTGTCGTTAAGCAATGGCATACCAATGCTTTGCATATGCACTCTTAATTGATGAGTTTTACCTGTAATCGGACTAAGCTCAAACAAACCACTAATAGTGAGTCATTGGTCGACAGTCGTTCGTCACAGCTCATAAAATTCATATATTCAGCGCACTAAACAGTTATCGCTGCGCGTGACTCATGCTGATATAGCATTTAATCAAGCAGGTTAAAGATCAAATTCAGCTTCATAGCCTTCGCAGCTCAGCTGACGCTCAATATGGCTAATCGGGTCAATAAACTGCAGTGATTTAGCAATTAACCGTAACGGTTTTGAAAAATCATCGGCACTCTTTGGCGCTAAAGTAGGATAATTAGTATCGTTTTCTAACGGCATTCCCAACGACATCATGTGTACCCTAAGTTGATGCATTTTCCCGGTGATCGGGCTCAGCTCAAATAAACCTTTATCGCCTTTTATGGCAATAAGGCTAATTTCAGAATGGGTATTGGGCTCACCTTCGGTCACTTTCATTAAAAAGCTTGGGGTTGAGCGCACCATCCTATTTTTAACCGTCCAGTGTATTGGCAAGGTTAATTCACCCGCTTGGGATTGTGCCAATAGTGCCGCTGTTAACTTAGCAATCGCTTGATATTGCTTTGTAATTTTGCCATCACTAAAAAGAGCATGATACGCATGCCTAGACTCAGGGTTAACTGTCATTAGCATGACGCCTGCAGTTGGCCTATCAAGGCGGTGGGCAGGAGTTATAGTGTCAATGCCGGTGCCAATCCTTAGCCTATGGATTAAGCATTCATTAACAAAGTTTCCGCTGGGGGTTACTGGCAAAAAGTGTGGTTTAAACACCAGCATACAATGCTCATCTTGATGCAAAATTTTCTGCACAAAAGGGATCTTGGTTTCCGCTGTCACTTCTCGGTAGTAATACACCCTTGTTGCAGGTCTATAGGCAGTATCGACAGTAATTAAGCTGCCATCTGCCCAATGCACTTTGCCGTCCTCAATCCGCTTTAACCACACTTGCGGTGGGATTTGCGCAAAATGCGACACTAAAAATTCCACCACGGTTTTTGGCGCTGTTGAACTTGCAGCTGCATTTTTCGAAGGATGAGTCAGTTGTGGTAACACCACATAAGAAGGTTGTGCAGCTCTAGCTGAGGTATCAGAAGACATAGTTACAATGATTAGTGACTTACATATCCCGTCAGTATAACGGACATGAGTAATATAAATGAACCTAAGCTTTCCTGTTAACGAGCCACTTGAAGTAAAATCCAGCACAGTTAACCCAAACTTGGCGAGTTAAATGCAATCACAGCGACTTGCTCGTCATTGCTGTAAAGCGGTAACTTAGGCATCTACATGGGACTTTAATAGCTGCAGCACAAAAGCCATAGTCTTGTGGCAATTAGGTTGCTCAACAAGCTGTAATTTATCCTTGTTATACATAGGTAACACTTCTAACCAACGCTGGCTCACCCAGGTGGCATCTTCTAAATGCACCTGATTATATAATTCCAATAAATCAGGGTTTACCTCATAGAATTGCTCTAAAGCGGCACTGATAATTTCAAACTTTTCGCCTATGGGTTCATCTTGCCAATTTTGACAGGCTAATGTGCGCGCAATCCAACTTCCATCCCTTAGTTGCGCCGCAGACAGAATTTTTACCCTTTGGCGGCCTTCGACGACAATACTTAACGAATCATCTTCCAATTGATTAAAGTCGATAATCTCGCACTCAGTTGCCGTGTCGTAACAAGGAGGGAAACAGCTACTTTTCGTCGCAGCTAATGCTAATCGATAATGCCCTTTCAGCACATTAGCAACCATTAACAATTGATTTGGTGTAACCATTCTCATCTCTTGTCGACCACCAGGAAGCAAAACCGCTTCTTGGATGAGTAACGCCATTTCTATCGTTTGCATAGCAACCTCCAGACCACAGCGTTTCTTGGTTATTCCATTTATTAGGGGTGTATACCCAGTAAGAATGCTGTAGAAAAAGTAGCCCACCGCTACCTCGGACCAATAAAAATCAACAAGTTGTCACTTCGATGACTTTAATAAGTTTAGCAGCCAAGTTTGAGTTTTCCAGCTTGATAACGCTATTACAACTTTATGATTAGCACTGTAAACTTCATTTTGTCATCACATAGCAACAACCCAAACAAACAACAAAGTTGATTAATAATTAGACAGGGTAAAATACGGAATAGTTTCAGTAAATGATCATAATTTTACTAAAGTAACTCTGAAGATAACTTTTAGATGCTTAAGGGAGCGGCATATAAGCCAGAAGATTAAAGGGGTAAACACCAATCAGCATATATGAAATTAGCACCAATAATGGCTTATTAATGGCGCCATAAGTAAGCTGTAATGTTGAATGAGGCATTACGTTATCTAATGAGGCTTTCTTAGCGCTCTTCTTAGCGACTTAGCGACTTAGCGACTTAGCGACTTAGCAATAAACGATGCCAATTACAGATGCCAATTACAGATGCCAATTACAGATGCTCAATGTGGTCCATTATCGATTGCTTCTCCACAATATCAGCAAATAACTCACCTAACACTTCGCTTCGCTTTAAAGACTCACGCCAATAAGCAATACGGCTATCGCTATCGAGCTGCTTAAAGTCTTCTCGATCTGGGATCTTTTGATATGGCAATGACTTCAAAAACTCTGCATTAGGAGTCAGTATTAATGCATTGTGATAATGCTTTTTGGCTCGACGCCATTTTAATGATTTATCGAACCAACCCGGACTCATATGAGGATAAAAGTGCGGATATAAACTTAAGCCTTCAGGTGAATGTGTTGGCATATCAAAATGGTAATCAGTGATACCACCATCATAGTAAGCGCCATCACTTATGCCATTTATGCGTGTAACAGGTGCTAATACTAATGGAATAGATCCCGTTGCCAGCAGAACTTGATTAATATTATTACGGGTTAGTTGAGCATGTTCGGTGGGTAAGTCAGTTAGGTGTGAAAAAGGGGATTTTACTTGTTGATGACTAAACACCACTCGTTCAAAGTGCCAGGCTAAACTTCGACGACTCACCGCATTACTTAATGCAGTAGCAGCAAGCCCTAACGCCAACTTTCCTTTAGAGCGACTGGCATTTAAATGCTTTGCCTTACACACAACAAAATGACTTTGAATGATACGGTTATTCACAATATCCATCGCGCCGTGCTCACCCAAAATACCATTAATAATACGTTCAACCTGTTCAGTCACTTCTTGTCGATTAGGGACATGATCGTATCGCTGACCAATATAAAAATCCTCAAGCCGAGAATATGCTGCTAAGGGATCTTTTTGAGCTAAGCAAGCCAAACGCCATGCGCCCGATGACGCGCCCATGGTATATAGCGGTGTTTTTCTTTCAGCAAAAAACTCACCAAACAAATATTTGTCCAGACCAGCTACCCCTATCCATTTAGGGCCACCCGATGCTGCAAATAACTGGCTAAACATTGATGCAGACAAGCCATTTTTTTCAATCTGTTGATAAGCTGTTTTACCAGCAAGTAATCGTAATGCTGTCACTGCGCTTCCTGTATTTAAATCTTTTCATGACAATACAAACTGAATCTAATCTCTGCGACACTAAAAACATCCGCAAAAACGATCAGTTAACCCCCAACAATCGACGGGTCTAAAATTCATCTTAACTAAGTTTGTCATAGGGTTAAACCACCTTAGGGTTGAATCTCTTCATAGCCTATAGCGAATCGACATATCTTCATGGCGTTGAATTAGCGAATAAGTAATAATATTGCATCATCAATAAATCAGAGAGCCACTATGGTCGTCGATAGCCTTTCAAACCATGCGCTATACCATTCACTCAGCCCAAGACTCGCCAAGGCGCTGACTCATTTATCTGAAACGGATTTTTCAAACGTTGAAGTGGGTACTTACCCTCTTGAAGGCAAAGATATATTTGTTATCGTCAATGATTATCATACCAAACCGAAACAAACTGAACCTTTTGAAGTCCACCAGCGTTATATTGATGTGCAATATGTTGTCAGTGGTGAAGAAGAATTTGGTTATTTGCCCCTTGCCAACCAAACACCACTGGCGCCTTATCATCAAGAACATGATTTTACTGAGTTTGATTATGAATCTAATCAAGATACAGCGGCATTTATTCCACTAAAAGCGGGCATGTTTGCCTTGTTTTTCCCAGACGATATGCATATGCCAGGCACCTCAGATATTGCAACCGCTGTCAGAAAAGTCGTCATCAAAGTAAAGATTTAATCTTGCTTAAATGCTTAATCACAGCTGCAATAGTTTCAGGCCACAAAATGTGGCCTTTATTTTTTAAACTTAATCACGATGTTTTTAATCAAGTTTACATTCAAAATGCTTAACTAGGCTTTTACTTCTGTATCACACACCTCCCCTTTTCATGCCAGTTTCAAAGCTATTCGCACGTCCATTACCCTAAGCCCCCTAACAGCCCTCAGCTTAGCTCAATCTAAAGTTAAACCTGATTAAAATGTGATCTTGATCAATATTTACAACCTGCTAATATAACCTCAAGAAATTAGTTATAACTAAAAACTATATAAACTAATCAACGGAATTGAGTCGCACCCTATGAAAAATACATCACCACTGAGCCAAATATATTTAGACGCCAATGCCACAACACCTGTATTGCCCCAAGCGGCAGCAGCGGCTGTAAACAGTATGAAAGTGTTATTTGGCAACCCAAGCAGTAGCCATATTACAGGGCTTAAAGCTAAAGATTTAATGGAGCAAACTCGCGCTAACGCCAGAAAAGTCATCGGCGCAGACACAGGTAATGTGATATTCACAAGCGGGGCGACTGAAGGGATCCAAACGGCGATTATCTCAGCCCTTGTTGAAGCGAAAAAATCCCTTGATTCAGATAAACAATATAGTTTGTTATATGGCGCCACAGAGCATAAAGCAGTGCCCGAATCATTAAAGCACTGGAATCAAATCTTAGGCATCAATGCTGACATTAAAGCGATTCCTGTTGATGGAATGGGAAATTTAGACAAGCAATTTATTGAACAAGAAGCCCCAAGCGCATTAATGATTTGTACTATGGCGGTAAATAATGAAACTGGCGTTTATCAGGACTTGCTCGCACTTGAACAAGTCATTCGTCATGCTAACAAACATATTTTTTGGATGGTTGATTGTGTGCAGGCGCTAGGGAAAACCCCATTAAACCTAGCGGAAACTACCATTGATTATGCCCCTTTTAGTGGCCATAAATTGTATGCACCTAAAGGCATTGGCTTTGTGTATATACGTCAGTCAGCACCATTTACCCCTATCATTGCTGGTGGCGGCCAAGAAAGCGGTTTGCGTTCAGGCACAGAAAACCTACCCGGTATGGCAGCTATTAACGTCATTTTTGAAATGTTACTCAATGAGCAAGATAGTGTATTTGCTAGCCTCGATACCCTAAGAGGTTATCAAACACAATTAGTGAACACGTTAAATACCGCTTTTCCTGAAGTGGTATATAACCATAGCGTTGAAAACAGCGTGCCAACTACAATTAACTTTGCAATTTCAGGGTTTAGCAGTAAAGAAATCATGGATTTATTTGATGCGGCTAACATTCGTGTTAGTTCAGGCTCTGCTTGCTCATCAAAAGTCACTCGCAGTTTTGTACTCGATGCCATGGGATTACCTGCCTGGCAAAGTGAATCAGCAATTCGATTGTCATTTGGTCCTGCAATTACCCAGACAGAAGTTGATCAAGCCTGTCAACGCATTACCTCTGCAGCCAAAGTATTAACCCATAGCTGTATGATTTTAGACAATGGTGAAATTGATGAAAAGCAGCCGCTCAACGGTTTAGTGCAGCTAAGATTTGGCTCCAATTGCACTTGGGTATACGCCGACCAACAAAGCAAACAAGCCTTTATTATTGATCCACTGCCAGAGCTAAACGATCGCTTAGATACCTTATTGCAATGCCAGCAGTTGGAACTGGTGGCTGTAATCGACACCCACGGCCACGCCGACCATCAATCAGGCCGAACTTTCTTAGCCGATAAGCACCTACCTACTCAGCAAACTGATGCATTAGGTTGGCCACAAGCTTGTTTGCAGCATTCGCAACTTCAATACATTGAAATAGGTCATCAATGGCTAGTTAAAGTCGCTACACCTGGCCACACCGATGACAGTATTACGCTATTACTGTGCAGTCCATTCAAGGATAAAAACGACATTAAACAACAGTGTCAATTCGCCTTTTGCGGCGACACCGTTTTAATGGGCAGTTTAGGTCGAACAAACTTTGATTCAAGTAGTGCAACTGACATGTTCTCAAGCCTTAAGTTGATACATAGCTTGATTGGTAGTGATACGCTTATATGTGCTAGCCATGATTATAATAATGAGTTTACAACTCATCTCAGCGCAGAATGTCAACGTAACCCACTTTTAAGAAATACCCTTAATGGACAGCTCGACGTATACGAGTTTGAAAAGTTAAAAGCTGATTTGGACAGCCATCTTTGCGATCAAACTGGCAGCGAAATTATGTGCGGAGCATTAACTGACAGCCAGTTAGCGGGGCAAGCTATTGTTGAATATAACCATCAGAGTTTGAACTATGCCTTAGCCAATGATGAAGTCACATTAATTGATATCAGAGAACCTCACGAGTACGCACTGCAACACACTGAAGATTCCAGTGAAAACGTTCCGCTCACTCGCTTAGTGCAGTTTATTCAACAACAGCAACAGCAAAAGCATCATAAATGGGTATTAGTCTGTCGCAGTGGCAGTCGCTCATTTGTAGCAGCTCAAGCTATGCATCGTTTAGGATTTGATAATGTTGCTCATCTTAAGGGCGGATACGCATTAAGTAGTTAATCGGTGTAAGGGTTAGCACTAATGGCATTCATCAAACCAATGAATGCCATTAAACCAGTCACTGGCGTAACCACATTCAATATGGTGTGTTTTCGTAAAGCCCTACCAAGCTTGTGTCCCAAGATTTGTTAGCAGCTTCAGTCAGGTATTGATTTCTAGATTTGAATCAAATCTTAATCAACGTCTAAATCAACGTCTAAATCAAGGTCGTGGCGCTTCGCCCACACCAGACTAAAAGGGAGTGAACTGCGACTCCCTCTTAGAACACCCCGCAGCTCCGGCGAAATTTAAACAGCAAAATTTCCAACGGAGAATCATCCAGCTTTTAACTTCGTTTGATGCTAACTTCTGACTTATTCGAAAATGCTAACGCTTCCGATGGTGCATCCCTGCACCGCGAAAGCTAGCCTGAAGTCCTGTCAGGCTCACGCTATTTTCTCTGCGTCCCCAATTCAAATGGTGCCTTTTAGCAGATTAGATACTTAATCTTTTGAGCCTTTCAGCTCTTTTAGTTGTCACGAATACAGTCAAATCGAAGAGATAATAATCCCAGTGTAGATGCAGCAGCGAGCTTCCAAAACAAGGATGTTTTGGCAGAGCCTACATGGATGTACTTGCGGCGTCTCGCAGTTGTATCTGCACATAAGCCTGCGGCAGGCAATGGGTTAGGTTGAAGTTATGGTCTTCCGTAATTTAGCCAATAAAAATGAAGTATAAAGTTGGTGCTGGTAACTCGGAATTGTCCAAATATTTGCTAGTGTTTGTGAAGCCAACATTGGTAATAAAGTAACATGCCTTATGAGCGGGTTTATCAATGGCAATCCATTTCTCTGCTGATGCTTGTTGCACGATTAAACGCTAGCTTTTCCCTCGCAATCAGCAGTCATTGCTGCACTGTCCGCGCTTAATAAACCACTTCAGGCTTTTTAGTTATTGGTCGCTTGGTGATTTCTTGTTAAAATCGCAGCAAATTTATAGGAGCGTTTAACAATGGCAATGTATGTAGTGGGTCATAAGATCCCAGATTCAGATTCAATCTGCGGTGCAATCGCACTAGCTTACTTAAAAAATCAAATTGAAGAGCCTGCAATTGCAGCACGTTTAGGTGAGCTTTCACCTGAAACAGCCTATATCTTAGATAGATTTGGTTTTGAAGCACCAGAATTCAAAGAAAGCTACGCAGGCGAAGAAGTTTACATCGTTGACCATTCAGAACTTACCCAAGCACCAGATGATATCGCTGAAGCGACTATCGTGGGTATCGTTGATCATCACAAATTAGGTGACTTAACAACCTCTACCCCGCTTGAGTGTTGGATCCGTCCAGTAGGCTGTTCAAATACAGTGATTAAAATGATGTACGATTTCTACCAAGTAGAAATCCCAGCTAATATCGCTGGCATCATGATGTGCGCTATTTTAAGTGACACGGTTATCTTCAAATCGCCTACTTGTACCACTGCTGATATCCGTTGTGTTGAAGCATTAGCTGAAATCGCTGGTATTGAAGACTTTAAAGAAGTCGGCATGGAAATGTTCAAAGTAAAATCAGCAGTTGAAGGCACACCAGCCCGTGACCTTGTATTGCGTGATTTTAAAGACTTCAACATGAACGGTAACCTTGTGGGTATCGGTCAGCTAGAAGTTATCGACTTAGCAGTATTTGATGATATCAAAGCAGATTTAGAAGCTGATATTGCAGCACTAAAGGCTGAAGGCAATCGCCACAGTGTTTTATTATTGCTAACTGACATCATGAAAGAAGGTTCAGAAATGTTAGTGGTTTCTGACGATGAATTCCTTACAGAAAAAGCATACGGTAAAGCCAGTGTTGATGGCCGCGTATGGTTAGACGGTGTATTAAGCCGTAAGAAGCAAGTTGTACCATCTCTACAAGATGTGTTTGCATAAATTGCAGAAACTGCGAGTCTTCAATGTACCTCGCTAAAACGAAAAAAGCTGAATCATTTGATTCAGCTTTTTTGTATCAAAAACAAAATGCAGCGTTAGCACTTAAGAATCGAGAGTTAAAAACATAAAGTATCAATACTCACGATTAATGTGTTTCGGTCAGAAGTTCAATCCAAGCCTCTGAATCTGCAACCATAAACTTGTAACTTTTATGATTGTTTAACTCTATTTTAATCGCATCAGCGGTTACGGGTAATATCCCGCCTCCCGTTCCCCAGCACTTTTCAACCTTCTCAATATCAGTGAGTGCAATCTCATACGGCCCCATTTCAAATATCTTATTTGAAGCTTCAAAATACAAACGGCTTTTAGTTAACGATAGCTGGCCATCTCCACTAAATGCCCCATTCTGCGCAGTAGCAAATGTAGACCTTACAACTGTTTCATCACCAAAATCTATTGTACTCATTGGTCATTCCTCACCTTGTCGCTCACTGATATCACCGTTAATATTGCTCGCTGTTCTCTAACAATAAATAGATGTACTATCAGTTAGCATCACCGATATTACTGCTATCATTAGCCATAAATTTCATTTTACTGAATTAATTATAGTCGGCTAAAGCTGAACAGCCATTGAATAAAATAAATATGAATAAGGCGATTATGAATACCCTTAAAGTACTTTTGATAAGTTTGAGCATACTTAGTCTGACTGGCTGTATCACAACCCCAGAAATGAATAGTGAACATGTCGCAGTCTTGTGGTCAGAACAAGGTGATATGGATATCTGTGAACTAAAAGGGACTCTTATTGGTTCACAGGGGCATTGGTATGATTATCTGTTTATTACCAATAAAGATTTAACTCAAGGTGCTATTAATCAATTAAGAAATGATGCTCTTACACTAGGCGCTAATACGGTATTTCTTTATAAACCAAAAGTCTTTACCACTTCAGTCACCTTGTTAGCTAATGCTTATACCTGTCCAGCTAACGTAACATAGTCAACCCCTATATCAACTCAACATTGATATAGGCATTGAAATTATTTTAATATCACTTTACATCCATACAGTTAGCATAATAAGTGACTTATGGGGCCCGTCTACTCCATAATTTCATCTACAGCAAACAAGTTTATTAGCATTTAATAATACAAAGAGTCCCATTAATGGGTGAACTCTCCGACTAACTGTAATAATCTATTTTAAATAGCTAACGGATAACTTGTAATAGTTCATAGGCGTCAAACCTTACTGAGATAATGTTTGCTCAAAACCGCTCATTTTTAGGATGATAAATGATTACTCACGAACCCAATGCACACTATATGGCCAACCCTAACCGATATAAAAATATGGCTTACGAACGATGCGGGCGCAGTGGCATTTTGTTACCTAAGCTCTCCCTAGGGTTATGGCAAAACTTCGGTGAAAACGACTCTCGAGTCAATGCTGCTAACATGCTTCATACAGCCTTTGACTCTGGTATAACCCATTTTGACTTAGCTAATAATTATGGCCCTAATTATGGTGCTGCCGAATCAACTTTTGGTTCAATCTTTAAACACGACTTAACGCCTTATCGTGATGAATTGATTATTTCTAGCAAAGCGGGTTATGACATGTGGCCAGGCCCTTACGGAATGGGTGGATCACGTAAGTACTTGGTATCAAGCTGCGATCAAAGCCTTAAACGCACTGGCTTGGACTACTTTGATATCTTTTATCATCATTGTATGGATGCTGATACGCCATTAGAAGAAACCATGCAGGCACTGGATTACATTGTGCGTTCAGGCCGTGCTTTATACGTCGGGATTTCAAATTATCAACCTCAGCAAACCCAACAAGCCATTAAGATACTGCAAGATTTAGGTACTCCTTTATTAATCCATCAACCACGCTATAACCTGTTTGATCGCTGGATTGAAAATGGTCTTACGGAAGTGCTAAAAACTGAAGGCGTTGGCTCGATTGTATTTTCGCCTCTGGCGCAAGGCTTATTAACCAGTAAGTACCTCAATGGTATTCCTAAAGATTCTAGAGCAGCACAAGAACATCAAATTTACCTCGCCGAAAAAGACCTCACTTCAGCAAAAATAGCAAAGGTGAAAGCCTTAAATGAACTAGCACAGCAGCGTGGACAATCGTTAGCGCAGATGGCCATTGCATGGACACTGAATAATGAAGCTGTAACAACCTGTTTAATTGGTGCCAGTCGTCCGGCGCAAATTCTCGACTCTGTTAATGCACTGAATAAGCTAGACTTTAGCCAACAGGAATTAACTGCAATCAATAACATTCTAAAGGAATAGGATTTAAACGATGAACAGCCTAATCAATGATAAAGCAACATCTGGCAAACCACTAAAACACCGTGCAAAAGGGGCTATAGCCATGACAATGATGATAACCGCATTAGCCCTAGTTAACCCTGTTGCCGCTGAAATTAATCCCGCACAGCTTGCAGATATAAAAGCGATCAAAATTAACAACAGCCAGGTGATAACCGCAGGTTTGCCGACAAGCTCTGAGTTTGAAACGCTCAAACAAGCAGGCGTTGAGGTCGTGATTAACTTAATTCCGACCAATAATCCTAACTTTCTTGCTGAAGAACCCGAATTAGTAAACGATTCAGGGATGAAATATGAAAACATCGAAGTCGATTGGCAGCAGCCAACAATAGAAAATGTTGAGCAGTTTTTTAATGTGATGGAACAAAACAATGATAAGTCGATTTTAGTGCATTGCGCCGCCAACTATCGCGCCTCAGCATTTTACTATTTGTACCTAGCTACCCAAGGTATCGATGTTTCTGGAGAAGTACTAGAAGATACATTATCGCCTTGGGGGGACTTACAACAAAGCTTTGAAAAATACCCACAATGGCAAGCACTCATTGAACAAGTAAAGCTCAAATATACAAATCAATAACCTAAGCGTTTAAGGGAAATCTATCCGTGGCAGTCCTACATCTTAGCTGCTTGCACTTGAGTGACTTAAGCAGCCACGATGATGTCCATCAAGTTTCGCGGATAATGCTTTACACGAACTGCAGCTTAAGCGCCTTTTATAGTTCTTTTCAAAAAACTCTGAAGTTCGATTTTCTAGGCTCTGGAACAATTCTTGATTGAGTGCCGTTTGCCACTGATATTGAGCCATCAATCTCGATAAGTGGCGGTAACATGTCGTAGATTGATCTGACAAAAAGTCTGGTGAAATCAATTTACTCTCAAATTGAGTCAGTGACCCTGTTAAGTAAAAAGCTATCCCTTGAACCAACTCTTTGGCTTGTAAAGGTGTTGCTGTTAGTTCACCATTTTCAATAGCTAATTGCACCGCATCAGTTAACCATTGCCAAAACGAATTAATACGTTGTTTGAATAGCTTTACTTTTTCATCACTTGCTAACTTCCAAATCATTGCATTAACAGAAACAGACCGTAAGGTAAAAAAGCTTCTGCTTCTTTTAATGGTTTCAAAAGTAAATAAAATAGGTAGCAATAATCTTTCTTGTGCAGATAGTTGAGGATTTTTTTCTACAAATAGCGGCATGTAATTTGAAGTCGCACTGCGTAAAAACAAGCACACTAAAACATCTTCTTTGCGTTCAAATAACTTATACAAAGTCCCTGTTGAACAGCCGACATCTTTAGCTATCTGTGAAAATTTGAATGACACAATCCCTTGAGACTCAATCAAAAGCTCTGCAACATCTAAAATTTGGTCACAGCGAAGTTGAGTCAATGTTTCTGTAGGACATTTCATAATGCATACCTAATATTTGATTAACTCAATTATCATCCTTATTACTCTTTATAGGTATAACATCGGTAGATAATCGGGATTAAGTTCACGCTCATTAAGCTTTTTTATTGGTCTTTGTGATTCAGTTCATATCTTATTTCAATAGTGATAATTAACTCCCGTTTATTCACGTAAAAACGCATTGATAACTCAGTAGTTCATGAACAATGTTCTTGACCCACTTCACGAATAAAATTGCCCCCCCAAAAAAAGCGTGATGCCATTCAAATTTGAACAGCATCAATTTGTTTATCTTAGTCGCATCAAAATGTGAGGAAAGATAAATGCACAACAGACGTAACTTTTTAAAATTAAGCGCAGGTGCTGCAATCGGCGGATTAACTGCAGCCATGCCAGCTAGCGCACAACAAAGTCAATGTGAAGAAATTAACTGGGATGAATCAGTTGATGTTCTTGTTGTTGGTTCTGGGTTTGCAGGACTATCGGCTGCTATTAATGCCAAAAAGCAGCAAATCGGTAGTGTACTTGTATTAGAAAAAATGCAGGTAATTGGTGGTAATTCTGCAATTAATGGCGGTTGGTTAGCGATTCCTCAAAATCCAATTCAATTAGCTCAAGGTATTAACGATGATTCTCCAGAAGAATTAGTTAAAGACCAAATTATCTCAGGCAGAGGCATGCAAAATGTCGATATGCTGAGAACCATCGCGAATCGTTCATTAGATTCTTATGACCTATGTATTGAAACCGGTGTGAAATTTCGCGAAGGATTTAACATCCAAGTGGGTGGTCATAATAAAGCGCGCGCTATCAGAACTCAGCATGGTACTGGCGGTGATATCACCACTAAATTATTCGAAGCAGGTAAAAAGGTAGGCGTGGAATATCGCTTACAACATTACATTGAAGACTTCATTATGGACGGCCAAGAGATCGTTGGTGTGAAGGTAAGACAGAATTATCGTTACCCAGATCTTAAAACGGGTAAAACAATCTATATCAAGGCTAACAAAGCCGTTATCCTCGCGCACGGTGGTTTTGCCCAGAATATGGAATTACGCCAAATGGTCGATCCATCACTGGATCCAACATTAGATTGTACCAATGCTCACGGCGCTACAGGTGAAGTAACCTTAACCGCAATGGCTAACGGCGCCCTACCTGTCCACATGAACTTAATCCAAACCGGTCATTGGGGTTCTCCTGATGAAGGCGGATTCGGCTGGTCGAATGCATTACTTTCGATTGGTTGGCACCAAGGAGCAGCTATTAGTGTACTTAATGGCAAACGCTTTATGGATGAGCGTGCAGATCGCAAGACCTGCTCTGAAGCGATTATGAAAAATCGTTATGAAGACAACAGTCCAGCCTACCCAATTGTGCTGTTCAACTATGAGAACTATAAAGACGACGACCGTGTTGTTCGTTCATTACGTGACGAAATGGCTTGGAAATTGGACTCATTGGATGATGTTGCCAAGAAGTTTAGTATTTCTGCGACAGCGTTGAAAAACACAATTACTGAATATAACCAGCATGTTGTAGACAGAACCGATCCGTTATTCAACCGTAAGATGGACACTGCAGAGGTATTAACAGGGCCATTTGTTGTTTCACGTATTTGGCCAAAAGTGCATTACTGCATGGGTGGATTAAAAACAGATTTAGGTGGCCGCGTGATTGATGGACGCTCAATGAAACCGATTAGAAAAATGTATGCCATCGGTGAAGCTACTGGCGGCATTCATGGTGAAGCTCGCTTAAGTTCGACCTCATGTCTTGAGTGCTTAGCAATGGGCATTATCGTTTCTGAAACTATTAAATCTGATCTGTAGGCTGAACCACCATGAAAAAATTATTACTAGTCGCTTTTTTATCTACTGCGTTTTTAGCCACCGCTAATGCGGGTGAGCTATATACCGTCAAAGGAAAAACGCAAGGCAGGGTGAACCACGAGATGCTTTATCAAGATGGCTGTAATGCTTGCCATCAAGGTTCACCAAGAGCGAATACCACAGATGAGGCCTGTGTGGCATGTCATGGCACTGTTGAAACAATTGAAATTGATGAATCAATTTTAGCAGTACCAGAAGCACACCCACACAAGTCTTTGCATTATAACCAAGGCGCAAGCTGTTTAGCCTGTCATAGCGAGCATACAAAAAAAGCTCCTACCTGTGCTGACTGTCACCGTACTTGGTTCCATGAAATGTAACACAACAATAAAACAACAATGATTTTATAGGGAACGAGAATGAAGAAAACCGCCAAGTTTATGTTGTCGATGGTGGCCACAGCGATTGCTATGTCTTCTGCGCCAGTAATGGCTGAAGAACAAGAAGATGGTATTAACATCGGGGGCGCAGTGCGCGTCAATTATGCGTATAGAGATTACGACGAATCTAATAAAGATAAATTAGGTGAGCTTGATTTCGATATGGCTGCCATTAAGTTTGATGGTAAAAAAGATGACTGGGGCTTAGCTGCTGAGTACCGCTTTACCGCAAACACCAATTACATCAAATATGGTTACGGCTATTATGATATTGATCCGAATTGGCAGCTACAAGTCGGTATTAATAAAGTGCCCTTTGGTAACCCTGAGTTTATCTCTAACAGTTGGTGGTTTGGTTTACCTTACTACTTAGGTTTTGAAGATAATCACGATGTGGGCATTAAAGCCTCTTACGACAATAATGGCTGGAACACTGATTTCGCGTTCTACAAAAATCCTGTTTACAGTGCAACTGAAAACAAGCGTTATTCAGCGTCATTATTCAGTGGTGAAATCAATGGCACTGAATATCATAACGAAGAAACCAATGGGTTTAACTTTAGACAAACCTATACCTCTGAGTATGAAGGTGGCTCTACAACGTTTGGTGGTTCTGCTCAATATGGTCAAATCTATAACAGTGATACAGGTAATATGGGCGACCGTTATGCTGTAGCGTTGCATTTAGATAGCACTTACAAAGGCTGGAACTTGCAACTGCAAGCGATGCAATACGAATATGACGCGGCTGACTCTGCTGACGACAATAAAATCGGTATTGCAGTGGTGAGTTGGCAATATGAAATCGCTTCTAAAGGCCAGGCCTATAGCGCTAACATCGCTAAAACCTTCGCCACAGATTTCGGTAGCGTAAAATGTTACAACGATTTCGGTTTAATGACCCCAGATGTTGCTGATGACAGTTATGACAACAGCATGCAAAACGTCACAGGTTGTGCGATTTCTGCTGGTGCAACTTACACTATGATTGACTTTATTTTGGGTAAGAACATGACGTTTTCTACCGCTAATAATGACCACGTAGGTTTACCTGAGTTTGGTAATGATTGGGACAAACGTATTAACATAAACTTTGGTTACTACTTCTAATGAAGTCGTAATCAAAACCGTTACCAACGGTTAATTCATTACTCTCAAACAGGCAGGAACTGACTCTCTCGTTTCTGTCTGTTTTATTGCTCACTTTATCAATCAAACATTGTCTTTATCAACTAAAACCAATGTCATAAACCACTAAGCAGTAATCACTCCAACTATGAAAACACCTTCAGTTAAACTGCCTCTACTGGCCTGTATGGCGGTAGTTGCTCATTCTTCACATGCCATGGATGTCGAACTCGGTGGGTTCATTAAAATGAACGCTCGCTATGTGAGTGGTGATGTCGAATTTCAAGACTTATGGACTGGTGGAGGTTCAATTTCTGAGCCCACTAAACGGACACAATTTAGTGCTCAAGAATCACGATTAAATCTTGCTATATTTTCCGAGGAGGTAAAAGGTTTTATTGAAATGGATTTTGTCGGTTCCTCTCAAGGTAACCCAGTTATTTCAAATTCATACAGCCCCCGTCTACGGCATGCTTTTATCGAATATCAAGATGTTATGGCAGGGCAGACTTGGTCAACGTTAGTCAATACTTCAGCCTTTGCTGAAACAGCAGATTTAGGCGGGCCATTGGTTGGTCAGGCTATGGTGAGACAAGCTTTAATTCGTTACACCCATAACGATTGGCAATTTGCACTTGAAAACCCTTATACCTACGGTACCGATGCAGTCACTGAAAGTAACGACTCAAGCCAACAAGAGTGGATTGATACCCGCAACGACTATGTACCTGATCTCATCGTACGCTATAACAAAAAAGGCGATTGGGGCAACATATCAGCATCAGGCATTATTCGTTATCTCGATCCTGTTGATACCCAGCAATTAAGTAAAGGTATTTCAGTGGCTGGAAAGTTTAGAACCTTCGGCAAAGATGACCTTCGTCTACAACTACATTATGGTCATTTAGGGCGTTATGTAGGGACTGATGCCGCAAAAGATATTATTGATGGTGAATTAGAAACCACGCTGTCAGCTATGATGGCTTATCGCCATTTCTGGACTCACAGACTCCGAAGTACCGTTTTTATAGGCCATACAACGACAGAAATTGAGCGCACTCGTCGAAATCATTTTGGCGCGAATATATTTACCAATCTTACTCCTGAGCTCTCTGTTGGTTTTGAAGTGGGGCAATACGCCATTAACGATAAATCGCCGAGTTACAGTAATGAATTAGTAGACACTGGACAATCACAATACGCCCAGCTCAGTATGCAATATTCATTTAGGTAATAAATGTGGAATTTAATTTCAAATTGCAGGGTTAAAAACCTATTTCGTATAATTGTTCGTATTTATAAACCAATTAAACTTATAAAAATTGACCAACAACAATAAATCAAATGAATATTTGAACATATTCTCAATTACTTAAGATTAGCGATACTAGTCACGAATAAAATTGTCGTTGCGATACCTGCGTGATCTATTTCACCTTTATGTTACCAAGATGAATTTATAGTTAAGTCATAGCAAAAGTAAAGATTAATATCTCACAGTTCCAACTAGGATAAACAATGAAACTTAAAATGATTTTTGGTATTGCTGCGCTTGCATCAACAGCTGCTGTTGCGCAAGGCCCACAATGTAACCATGCACAACTTCCTTACCAACAAACAACACCAGTACCATTTGACAGCAGTGTTCATGCTCCTCAAAACACTATGCCAGTGCAGTGTAGTAACCCTGAAGTTGAAGCATATATCGCTGATTGGGAAGCTGGCAAGATTGATTTCAACACTATCCAAGCCAATGACAGCATCGCTAAAGATCAGCGTTTCTGTAAAACACTGGATAATGAAGGCAACGTACTTGAAGCTAAAAACTGTGAAGTTGCTAACTCTCCAGTAGGATACATCTGGAAAGACTTGGCTGATTCACCAGTGGTTATCGGTATTACTAACGGTGGCAAGTCAGATCATGAGCCTCATTTCCACGGCCAACCTGAGTGTTATTACGTGGTAAACGGTGGCAGTAAAACGTTAGCAGAAAACAAATTCCAGCCATTGGAAAAAGGCCAATATTTCTATATCCCAGGCAATGCTATCCACAACACACCAATCCTTGAAGATAAAGGTCTTGGCGTAATGTACTGGTATCCAAACAATGCTAATTTCAACGGGTTTAAATACTACTGGCGCCGTGATGTGAAAAACCTTCGCGTTGCAGAAGAAGCCTTTGACCGCGTAGATGAAATCCGTAAGCGCGATCTAAACTTAGGTCCTTACGGAACAAATGAAGCAATCTTTAAAAAGTAAATAGCGACTAGCTTTTATAATTTATCGATCGTTAAGTATTTAATAATCCCCATTTAAATATCACCTCCAAATATAAGTGGCCTACTTTTAATATTAAAGTAGGTCACTTTTTTATGTTTTAAAAACAAAAACGGCCACTTTCTTGTTCCAGAAGCTTTAAATTAGCGGCCCTAGTTTTCGTTCAAATGTTTTGTATTGATTAGCATAAATGGCTAAGCGTCAGAAACAAAAACGGCCACTTTCTTGTTCCAGAAGCTTTAAATTAGCTGACCTAGTCTTCGTTCAAATGTTTTGTAGCGATTAGCATAAATGGCTAAGCGTCAGAAACAAAAACGGCCACTTTCTTGTTCCAGAAGAAAGTGGCCTAGTGTTATTTTTTAACAATAAAAGGATGAAGTAATATCGCTAAATTGAACACTGATCTTGCTATTTTTACTTATCACTTCTTCGTTTAAAAACGCCTGTCTTAAATAACGTCTTATCAATAAAGAAGCGTGTGATTAATTGCAAAGAAGTGTTCCAGACTTCCTACTCTAAATCACACTACATACTGGATTTTTAGCATTAAAAGGATGAAGTAATAATGCTAAAAATCAGTACCTTGTTACACTCAAGAAAACCAAAGGGTTACCATATACCCGCAGTGCAGTGACAGATAGCCCTGTTACTATTTTTAGTATTGGTAATCGAATTGCAGAGTGAATTCTGTTCCTGGCTCTTTTGCGTATACCACCACGTTTTGCTGATCGTATTCGGTAGTTTCGCCTAGGATATTCTTCACTTTAAATTTCACCCCAAAGCTTTCTGTTGGCAGGTAGCTGTATGTGAAATCTAAACTATGAAAAGGTTGCTCATAAACATCATCTAACCCGCCGCGTCCGCCATAAGCAATACGTTCACCAAACACGTTGTATACCAGTGTCGCACTATGTGATTCATTGGCTGAATCATAGCTAAACTGCATGTTGGCAACCCACTCAGAGTGACCTGTCATGCGGCGCTTATTATTAGTTGGGTCAATCTCACCATTCGCTAAGATTTCAATTTCTGAATCACTTAAGGTTAAGTTACCCGCGACAAAGAAGTCTTCCCAGAATCCGCCTTCTGTGCCGATAAAGCCAAGGTCATGTAAAAACTCGGTTTCGATACCATAAATAACGCCTGATTCAGCATTGTAAAACTTGAGCTGACGACCGGCTTCAGAAATACGTTGAATCGCTTCAATCGGGGCATCGACGTCTTTGTAGAAACCGCCAACACTTAAGTTTGCACCATCTTCTGAGTAGTATTCCCAACGTAAATCCAAGTTGTAAATATCAGAGCTTTCAAGCTCTGGGTTACCGAAGAAATCAAAACCAGTAATAGGGTCTTGGAAACGTACTGGCGCAACTTCACGTAAGTCAGGGCGCACCAATGTTTTACTTGCACCAAATCGCCACTGACTCACATCAGATGATTTCCAGGTTAACGACATTGATGGGAACCAGCCATCTTCAGCGATAGCATAGTCTTCCATGTCATAACGACCACCTTCATCTGAGATTTCGCCATCAGGCGTTAGTGGTAATGTCACTCGGCGGAAATCTTCATAGCGAACACCTGCAACAAAGCGCCATACGTCATCAAAGTCGATATCAAGATTCACAAACCCTGCATCAATCATTTCTGCAGCAATGTAATCTTCGGTGTCTGTTGAAGCATCTTTAAGTTCTAAATCAAGCGTGTCATTGGCAATATTGTCATCAGAGAAAATATTATCAAAGTCAGTTGATAGGATGTCGCCATTAGGATCGGTTGGACTTAAGCCAACATCAAAACCTAAACGTGTTGCATAGCTTTCACGGGTACGCTCAAAGTATTCGTAACCACCACTAATTTTTAGCACGTTCATGCCAAATTCAAACGGTAGGGTTAAATCGAACTTGTAATTTTCGGTATTATCATCAAGGCGGCTATAAACATATTTAGGCGCATCTTGAGTATTCAAGTTGCGGCTTGTCATGTTATTAGCATCATCAAACAATACGTTATAAGTGTACGAAAGCTCATTAGGTGCATAACGCTTAGAGCTTGCGTTTGAATACATCCAATTAGCTTCTAAGTCCCATAGATACTCAAAGAAATGGTTACCCTGAATTTGGTTACTAATCAGATTACGTTCTTCATAAGCCACATCGTAAACTTGCAGAGCATTAGGCTCTGAAATCGTATCGATGGTTTCTTCAATTGCCACAGATACATCATCTGAAGTGTCGCGCAGGTAAGTTGAGAAGGTTTGAATTTTATGGTCGTAACCTATTTCTAAACCTAAATTGAGCATGCCAGACATTTGCACAATCGAATCGGTACCCATAACATCTTTTGAGTTTTCGATTTGCACGTTGTCAGCATCACCCGCTAATTCCACTTCCGTTTTGGTGTAGTTTTCAGCTTGTTTCTTATAAGAAACTGCCGACATTGCGCCAAAAATAATGTCATCAGTAATATCCCAGCGATCGCCAATAGCGATGTTACCGCGAATACCTGGGTCAGTGCTTTCAGTAAATACCGTCATATCACGATACATATCACTGGCTAACCCACGGTTAATTTCCTGCGCCTCGGCAAAATCAATGGTACCGTTTGAACCAGTCACGATATCAATTGGGCTGATCCCGCCATACATATTATTGACATCATTAATGCTGTTAGGCATTGAACGAGTGCCGTCATCTTGGCCCATCCAGTCGTCACCGCCACCGTTATAAGTGAAAGTGTCATCAGAATCGTTGGTGTTGTAACGGCCACCTAAAGACACTTTAAAAAAGAAGTCTGCAGGTATGGATTTAGTGCGAATATCAACATGACCACCACCAAATGCTGCTGGCGTACTGGCTGTACTGGCTTTTTGTACTGATAGTGACTCAATAATAGAGGCTGGGAACATATCCAGCGGCACCACGTTACGAGTTGGGTCTGCTGATGGCACAACAGCACCATTTAAAGAAGTACTTGAATAGCGTTCGCCCAAACCACGTACGTAAATAAACTTGCCATCTTTTAGTGTCAAACCGGTCACACGGCGCAGCGCTGCGGCGGCGTCACTGTCACCGGTACGAGAAATTTGGTCTGCACCCATGATGTCAACAACCGTTGGTTGTTCACGACGTTCTTCAACTGCTGCTGAAGCAGAAGTGCGCAAGCGACCCGTTACAGCAATCACTTCAATTGGGAAATCTTCACCTGGATCAACCGCAGGCGTTTCTTCCGAGTAAGCTGGTAGTGTTGTAAAAAGAGAGGCTGCAGAAATGGCAGTGACAACAGCTAGACTTAGCTTGTTAGCGATAAAACTCGGCTTGGTTTTCATAGCGTTTTTCAATCCTGTACACAGTTCAGGTTGCGCCTTCGTCTTGGGAAACTCTATTTACATGGCTTACACAGACGAGGCAGAAAGTATTGTCTTATTGACTCAATATCACTTACTTAAACCCTGAGATAAGGGTTTAAATTAATGCCAGCAAGCACTGCTTGCTGGCATTATCAGGGCAGATTTACTTGATAAATGCCCAACCTTCACGCCAGTCAGTCTGGCCATCGAATGCACCGATATAATCAGTTGATTCGAAGAAAGTATCAGTCGTGCTCATATCAAGACCAGTACCCAGTAACACAGTGTCAGTACCTGCTGGCATGCCATCTGTTAATGTGACTTCTTGTGCAGAGTTACCTGTTTGCGCTAGGAACCACGCTTCGGTATCAACCGCATCAGTTGTCGCATCATTATCTGAGCTGTATTTAAATGGCTCGTTACAATCGATTACTGAGTGAGAAATCATTAATGAACCATCATTAACATTGTCAACAAGACCGGCATACGTACCGTCTAGCTCTAGACACTCACCTGATTCAGTCTCCGAAGTTGAACCTTTACGACCTTGAATCAATAGGTTGTGGATTGACGCTGCTGTAGCAACACGAAGGATAATCCCTTCACCTTTGTCGCCACTGGCATTTTCAATGTCAGTACCTGGAAGGATGGTCACGTTAGAGATAGTTGGGTTAGACACTGGTGTATCGTCAGTTCCTTTATGGCTATCACCTTCAAAACCACGGTTTGCTTGACCATCTTCATGAGTGATATACACATATTGTGCTTTACCCTGCCAGCCATTAGTCCAATCTAAGCTGTCATCGAAGTTGTCAGTTAAGTAAACATATTTAAGGTTGACTGCACCGCCCCAGAACTCAACACCGTCATCGCCATTAGCGTGAACTTGGATATGGTCAACTTGCGTACCGCTACCTACTGCCGCAAATGAGATACCGTTCATTTCTTGAGTATCGTTCACTTTAAAGCCAGCATACTTAACTACCACATAGCTGATTTGACCGCTGTTATCAGCATTGTCGTTACCGCCGTATGGGAAGTCGCCCACTTCGAATGAAGCATCACATGCATCTTTATCAGGACAAGTATTGGTTTCGCCGTTACCAAGAAGTACTAAACCACCCCATTGGCCACGCTCACCTTCTGCACCCGCAATCACATCTTGCTGCGAAGTCATCACGATTGGATGTTCAGCACTACCTTGAGCCATGATTTTTGAGCCACGGCTAATCGCGATGTAGCTGTTATCTGTTGCAAATAACTGAGTACCAGCTTGAATGGCTAATGTTGCTGAGTCAGTTTTATCACCGCCAACAACCACTGCACCGCCATCCACTTTGTACATCACGTTTTGACCAGCAAGCAGTGTTGTATTCGTGGTGATGTTACCTTCGATTGAACAGACTAAAGTCACGCTGTCATCTTTATAAAGGCCTGCAACCACATCTTCTGCAGTTGTGCCAACTGGGCAAGAGGTTAATACTGGTAATTCAGTTGGCGCTGGCGCTGCGTCTTCATGGATCGCAGTTGTCCAGCCCGTAGTCCAATCAGTTGTACCGTCGAATGCACCGATATACTCAGCATCCATTAAACGGTCATCCATGTTAGCTAAATCTGCTGCACCGCCAGTTAATGCCACTGAAGATGAGTTAGGCATGTAACCAGTTAGGTCAGATGCACCCGCTAGGTTACCTTCTTGCTCAAGGAACCATTGCTCAACGTCAAGTGCAAGTTCGCGACCTTCATCAGCATCTGGTTTTGCATTTTTAAACGGCTCAACACAGTCGATTAAGCTGTTTTGCATGTTTAAGTTGCCAGCTTCTGCAGTAATAACTGTGTTGTCATCATTCACTTCTAAACACTCGCCAGATGCCACATCACCTTTAACCAGCATGTTGTAAGCGTCTACTGCAGTGCCTTTACGGAATAAGATACCTTCAGCATCATCGCCGCCACTGTTAGTGCCATTAGCCACTTGAATAGTAAAGTTAGCTAAAGTTGGACGAGATTGAGGTTCTGCGTCTGCGCTGCTGTTACTGTCAGCTTCAATACCACGGTTAGAACCGTTATCTTCTTGACGGATATATACGTGTTGCGCGCTACCTTGCCAACCGTTTGTCCAGTCTAAAGAATCATCAAAGTTTTCAGTTAACACAACGTGAGAAAGCGATACGTTACCGCCCCAGAACTCAACACCGTCATCGTTATTTTTATGAATTTGGATATGGTCAACAGTTGTGCCCGCACCGACTGCTGCAAAGCTGATACCGTTCATTTCTTGTGTATCGTTGATTTTAAAACCACCGAACTCAACGCGAACATATTGGATAACACCTGAGTTATCTTCAGTGTCATCACCACCGTAGCTGTGACTTCCTACTTCAAATGCAGCATCACAACTGGTTAAATCAGGGCACGAGTTAACTGGTGCGTTACCTAAAACAACTAAGCCGCCCCATTGACCCGCTTGACCTTCTTGACCCAATGCTGATTCAAGTGATGTAAATACGATAGGTTCATCTTCTGAACCTTCTGCCATGATTGTAGAGTCACGACTAATCACTAGGTAAGATTCACTGCCACCCACAATTTTAGTGCCAGGCATGATAGATAATTCAACTGAATCGGCTTTATCGCTACCAGCGATAACTGCGCCATCTAGCATCCAAACAACATCGTTACCAAGAATAATATTGTCACCATCTTGGCCGCCAACATTCACTGTCGATGCAGCAGTAGAAGGTGCTAATGTGCCTGACAATACCCAAACTTCTTTACCGTCGATTGCTGCAATAGTTGCACTCTTCTCAGCAAAACCACCGTAAGCAGCTTCCTGATCTGAAATGTCAGGAGTTGTAGGACCTGGGTTAGTTGGCGTTTCACCGTCTGAACCTGTATCGATATTAATGTCACCACCACAACCAGCAAGTAACAAAGTTGCAGAAAGTGCTGCAGATACAGCATTAAGTTTAAAAATGTTTTTCAGTTCCATTGTCATCTCCGAGGACGGATTTAAGCGTGTTAAGTAATTCGGCTGGACGACAAACTAACCCTCAAAAATGACAAAAAGACTGCGCAAAAATGACAACAACATTTCATTAACATGAAGCAAATATTAAAATCTAACAAAGACAATAACTTACAACTTGATACAGCTTGTTTTTATTGTCACATTATTAACAATTATTTTACCGAGGTAACGTTTGGTACAACTTTAGAGGGGGCGACTGGAGGAAAAATAAACTAAAACTCAGGTGGAAAACTTAAAAACAGACCTACATCTGACCTAAAATAGACAGTCTATATTGACTGAAAATGACAATATTATGACTGTCGAAACAGGCTCTTTAAGATGAAGTTATAAATGATTAAGTTAAATAACAAAACTAATCACCTTTAGATTTACGGTATCAATCAACGTTCATCACCAAAAGAAACCTGTAGATAACAGATTAAATCGATTAGTACCGATTTAAAAACTAAAGAAACCACGTAAATGATGCCATATTGATGGTGATATTATTCATTTAGTCAATATTTTACTTAAGCTTATTTGTGCTTCACCATAATATTAGCAATTGTTAATGTTAGTACTATTAATATTAACAGCTTACAATATTCAAAATATAAACTGATACTTCAACTGTCATTTTTCAGAAACGAACAGACTTGGTTCATTTCCCCAAATTAGAAGTTCACAGCATCATTCACATCAAGGACAAGGAATGTTATTCAATACAAATAAGTCACTCACACAACGCACAACTGGCAAAGGCTTTACCCTGATTGAGTTAGTGGTGGTGATTATAATTCTTGGTATTTTAGCCGTCGTTGCGGCGCCAAAGTTCATCAACCTACAAAGTGATGCCAAAATATCTACCGTTCAAGGTGTTAAAGCGGCAATACAATCATCACTGGATTTAGCCTACTCACGGGCAGCCATTGATGGCGTTGAAAAAGACGACCGCAGTGTGATTGATTACAATGGTGAAGTGATTGAGATGAAGCTTGGCTATCCAGAAGCATTTGGTGAAAATGCGGGTGGCGGCTTACCACAAATGCTGGAAATAGGCTCTGAAATTGATTTCTGTTTTGGTAGTGGAACCTGTACACCTAATGTTGAAGTTGGTTCGTCTAATGTTCGCTATGGTTATGATTTAGATGATGAAACGATAAACTGTCATGTTCGTTATATTGAACCAACTGGCACCAATGGTTCAGATACCACTTATACGTTAACGGTTGATATTTCAGGTTGTTAGCCACCGATGTGGTTTTATGTAGATAAAAAATAGGTTTAGCCGTTCAAGCTAAACCTATTTTTTGTTAACAAGCCATACTAAATCGCTGCTTTATCTTGCGTTTTCCATTGTACGGCCAATAATCCCAGCACCACCGCCACACCAATAACGCCAGTGCCAAATGGATTAAACAACACCCAAGGGACAGTGGCGATTGCAACCAGTCGTTCAACTGTTGAAAGCGGACGTAAAAGGTAACCTTCAATCGATATCGCAATAGCCACGATAATGCTAGCGGTCTGAATAATCGCGAAGGTAAATGCCATCATGCCTGCATCAGGATTAAGCAAATCGGTATAGGCCATCATAATTGGGATTATGAACAAGCCACCTGCTAGCTTAAATGCCTCAACAGATGACTTCATTGGGTTGGCATTTGCCACCCCAGCTCCCGCAAATGCAGCCAGCGCAATCGGTGGGGTTACATTTGAAGTTTGCGATAACCAGAACACAATTAAGTGCGCTGTTAATAATGGCAAACCAAAGTCACCCAACATTGGCACTGCCATTACTGCCAGCACAATATATGCTGCAGTCACAGGTAATCCCATGCCTAACACTAATGCCACTATGCTAATTAACCCAAGCGCCACCAGCATGTAACCGCCCGAAAAGTCCATTACAAATTGAGTAAACTGTAGCCCAATACCGGTTTGCCCTACTACACCAACAATGATGCCTGCGGCGCCACAGGCAACTGAAATTGGTAGCGCTAATAACGCGCCATTTTTCATGCCTTCGATAAACTTTTTAAGACCTATTCGGCTGTGTTTTCGCAGTGCTGCTGTCACTAAAATTGCCGCGCAGCCTGCAACCCCTACTAGCAATGGTGAGTATGCCATCATCAATAATGACGTGATGATAGCGAGCGGAATAAGGTGATGAGCGCCGTGTTTCATTACCTCAATGATGGCCTCAGTGCGACTCGCCGCTTTTAGGTTCAACTTGCACGCCATTAAATGCACATAAAGTAAGGTACAGAAGAAATACAAAATGGCAGGCGCAATGGATGCCAACATGATTTCACTGTAAGGCACACCAGTAAACTGCGCCATCACAAACGCACCTGCACCCATAATCGGCGGCATAATTTGACCACCTGTTGAAGCCGAGGCTTCAATCCCAGCAGACTGCTCAGGTGTATAGCCCAGTTTTTTCATCATTGGAATCGTCACTGCGCCAGTGGTCACAGTGTTTGCAATTGCCGAACCTGAAATTGAACCTAATCCAGCAGATGCCAATACAGCCGCTTTTGCAGGGCCGCCGCGATATTTACCTGCAATCGAAAAAGCTAAATCAATAAAGAATTTACCTGCGCCAGTGACCTCTAAAAATGCACCGAACAGTACAAAAATAAACACGGTTGTCGCCGCAATACCCAAGGCAGAACCGAAGACACCATTAGCAGAATAGATTTGGAATTGAATCAACTCTTGTAGTGAATACGCCTTAGTCGCCATTGCTCCTGGCAAGAGATCACCAAAGCCACTATAAGCTAAAAATACGCCAGCAATCAGCACCATCACCCAACCAACGGTACGTCGACAACCTTCTAATAATAAGAGTAATAATGCACTACCTGCGACTAAGTCGGCTGTACCTAAACCATAAAGCAAATGGTCAATATCGTTATAGTCAAAAATCGACATCCGATAACCGGCAAACACGGTCACGCCACACAACGCAAGATCGAATACCCTGCCAAGCATATAGCCTTTTTTACGACGATTTTTAACTAATGGATAATGTAAAAAAATCAGAATCAACACCCAACACAAATGAACGGGGCGAAAATAGGTTGCTGATATAGTTGAGGTAATACCTTGCCAGATTTGAAATGATGATAAGAGTACTGCGATAACTAGCGTAGTGTAGCCAATAATTTTAACGGTTCTTTCATAAGGAAGAGCGCTGGCAACACCTGCGTCAATATCGACCTGTTGCTCATTATCCCCACTCACATACTGCTCGGCTTTTTTGCCCTGTTCTTGGGTCATAGTTTTTCCTCTTTGCCAATGATTGAGTTAAGCCACAATCAATGACCTAAATATACAAAGGCAACATTACGTTGCCTTTGTCTTTTTCACGTTCACCTAAAGGTGTTATAACGACCTAGAAAACTAAGTTAGTTTACTTAATGCTATCTAAATACTTTTGCGCACCAGGATGTAATGGTACACCTTGTAGTCGTTCAGCATTTTCAGGTGTTGTCGCTTCTGCAACCTTAACCACTTTTTGCACTTCTGACATGTTCTCAAAAGCTGCTTTAGTTAAATTAAACGCCATTTCATCGCTCATTTTGGCGCTAACTACAATCACGTTCCACACACTTAATGTCGGCACTGCGCCTACATTGTTGTATACATCAGCAGGAATGGTGTAATTACTGTAAGCAGGATTTTTATCAATGAAAGAGGCACTTTCATCTGCCGATACAGGAATAATGCTCACTTTATGAGTTAACGCCACTTGAGTAACCGCGCCAACACCTTGCCCGCCAACAATAAAGCCAGCATCAATTTGGCCATTGGCTAATGCATTGGTCGTTTCTGAATAGTTTAGGTACACCGCTGTGATGTCTTTTTTCACATCAATACCAATAGACTCAAGTAATGCAGCAGAGGTCACCGCTGTACCACTGGCAGGAGCGCCTAAAGAAATACGCTTACCTTTAAGGTCGGCTAGTGAAGTAATACCAGACTTTTCAAGACTGATTGCGTGAACTAAATTTGGATATAGTGCAAATAAGGTATTCACAGGCATAGCACTTCTGAACTTACCTTCACCTTTATAAGCATCAAGCACAACATTGCCCATCGCAATACCTGCAACCATATCGCCGCGAACCACTTTAATGGTATTTTCAACAGAAGCGGCTGTCACTTCAGCTTTTACATTAACCTCTGGGACTTTATCAGACCACACTTTCGCTAATGCACCACCAAATGGGTAGTAAATACCACTTTGGCCACCAGTACCTATTGAATAGTTTTCTGCTTGAACCGCAGATGGCAATATTAATAATATCGCTAAAACTAATGCACGATGAAACATAGCCTTCCCCTTAATTTCAATCACGTCCTAATATTAGGATATGATTAAAAACCTTTGTTTATTAATAACTTTTTGTTAACAGTTACGATTTAATTAGCCATCGATAATCACTTATGAGGTAGGCAAAGTCAAGGTGTAGAATAGTCGTAAGAGTTTAGTATTATCTAGACCGAGATCGTCAACAAAGAATGAGAGCTTTTTATGAAACACTAAAAATAAAACAGTATCGGCAACATGTCCTTAAAACCTATACATTATTAGTTATTCGAAAGACCATACTCTGCATTAACTGTAAACATCATGTTCATGGCAATGAAAAAACTTATAAATTGATATAACAAAGCCCAATACTGAGATTGGGCTTTGAAAATTATCTAATGTAGACCAATTGGTTAATCTACTGCTGGGTAAAAATAATATTATCGATCCAAACAGAATCTTCTAAAGAAGACACACTGCCGTCTTTGAAATACTCAAAACGAATGGTGTTTTCACCGGCAACTAAACTTAATAAATAGTTAGTCCATTGTTGAGCTGTAGAATCAATCATTAATTCATCATTAAGGTATACCCGTAATTTATCGCAGCATGGCTCAGAGAGTACTAACACATCAAAACTAAGTTCTCCATCTGTCACTAGTACAGAAAATTCAGTAATACTTTTCTGTGAGTCACCAATATCACCCGAGCGGTAACTATTACTACCTTGACTCACTTGATCTTGAGACAGTGACCAATTTGCATTTGAATCTACAGGTTCAGTCCAAATTAAATTCAGTTGCCCCTCAAAGTTTTCTGTAAAATCGGTGAGTGCATCAGGTATAGACCCTGCATCATTAGGATCAGTTAAATATAAATTGACTTCAGCTCCATCGCTAAACATGTCACCGTCAGTATCGCTCAGTAACGGATTGGTAAATGTTGTGTTCACTTCAACTCCGTCTTCTAATCCATCTAAATCAGTATCTTTTAACGTTGGATTAGTCAGGTAGAAATTGACTTCATCACCATCTGACAATTGGTCATCATCGGTATCAAACACAGCCGGATTAGTGAAATTATGGTATTCAACAAGATTATTTAAACCATCTAGATCTAAATCAATTGATGCGTCTGATGAATCGAGATCGCTTAAACCATATTTGTGCTCCCACCAAGATGGCATGCCATCTAAATCTTGATCAATAACTGGGACATCACTAATAAATTGACTACTAGAATGCTCCAGTTCAACGCTAAAACTGTCAAGGGATAAACTGGTTTTGATTAACCTGTAATTAGAATCAGTAATAAGTAACTCATTACGTTGGTTAATATTAATATCTATCAGCGGCGCGTTGATTGATAAAGTTTCAACTATCACACCTTGAACATCGTATTTTAAAACGTCACCACTCCATGTGACCAAATACATATTACCCTCACCGTCTGCAGTCACGGCACGAGAGTCCTGTACTAACACCGAAGAGTCTAATTCCATGGTATTCGGATTATAAATATCAATTCCGGAACCTGAAAGCGCATATAAATTGCCATCTAATCCAATACTTAAATCAAAATATCCAGCACCAGAAATATGCTCTGAAGTCTGGTTAACAAGGTCAAACTTTACTATGCCTTGACTATTATCGTAACCAACATTCATATCTGTTACGAACACATTGGAGCCCAAACTATCAATGCCACCGTATGTTGAATTATTTACTATTCCCCAACCCGAATGAGTTAAGCTCTCCCATGTATGACGCTCAGGATCATATAATGATAATGAAGGAGCAAACACTCCATTAAATACCGCAATTCGACCATCATCTAATACCTCAATATCGCGGGCACTGTATGAAAAAGAAGGGACTTCAACAGTCTTTGTCACCTGATTATCATAATCAAAAAACGATAATTGATTATGCTGTTGACTAACATATTGAGTCGCAGACTCCGCTAGAGACTGCAATGGAGTAAATTGAACATCATCTATTCTTAAGGTGCAATTATCATAGTTATAGAAATATATATGATGTATGCCACGAGGGATGAGCATTGTATGCTGCTGCCAATCGTTACTCAATGTAACGTATTGAATATTATCGTCGTAGCCAAAAGCTGACGAAGCCCAAGCGCAATTACTTTGCACTTTGAAGCTCAACTCATTACCGGCAAAGTAACCCATAAAGCTGATGTCAGCTTCACCGTTAGTATATAAACTATAAGTACCATCACTTGCAATAACATCGTCAACATACCAAGTGGCTAAACTTGCATTCATTGACCATGAATCTGGGATAAGTTGATCTTCAAAAGAATATGACTCGCTAGTGATGATATGAGGCGCTGAATTAATATCGTTAGGGTCTGTTTGTAACCAATACTCTTCAAAATTCGTAATGGTGTCGCCATCGCTATCACTCGCGGAATCTGTAGGGTCTAATAAATTAAACCCTTGCTCTATCTCCCAGTTATCAGGCATGCCGTCAGCATCAGTATCTGAATTTTTTGGATTTGATAAATGAATATTTAACTCATCATAATCAGTTAAGCCATCCTCATCAGAATCAGCATTAACAGGGCTTGTTCCTGAAACAAACTCTTCAAGATTACTTAATCCATCAAGGTCGGCATCAAGCAATGCATCATCAGCAAAGTACTTATCGAAACCGTAGAAATCCTCATACCAATCCAACATGCCATCGTCATCAACATCACCACCAACATCTATAGCGGTCAACTTTCTATTTTGATGATCTAAAATATAGAGTGCACCCTCACTCCCTAAAGACAGCATCCCTCCTTTAGCAATCGACCACCGCTCTTGATGGGTATCAAGATCAAGTGCATAAGTCATACTATTATCAGAAACAAATAACAAAGAATTACTGACCACAATATTGCTGGCTAAGAATTGATTGTTATCAGCCTCCCACGCCCACAACAACGATCCATCTCTTGAGTCTAATGCATTAATAACACCGTGATTAATCACATAGACTTCACCAGCGCCTACAGATATTCCGTCTGCATAGCCTGCTACTTTGTTCCACTTAATCGATTTAGTGGATAGATCTATAGCAATTAACTCATTGTTATCAGATAAAAATAAGTCATTTTCAAGACCTAAAACAGCCGTTTCCCCATTAATAGAGTTATCTTCAATTGCGATCGACTCCACCAATTCGCCATTTTCTTTATCAATGATATGCAGATCATTATCTAGCATATAAACCGAATTATTATCGACTGTAGGAGTCCAGTTATAAAGATTATCTTGCTCTCTAAACCAAATCTCTTCACCAGAGTTTGCATCAAACCTATATACACCGCCGTAATAGCCTCCACCAACATATACACCATCTTCAAAAATGGTTGGAGCAGCGTAGCGTGTCCACTGGTTTTCATAGGCAGACTTAAATACCAAATCACCAGAGTTGATATCCAAAGCTCGAAGGAATGAATCACTATGACCGCCAGTTTGAAAATAAACTTTACCGTCGCTATAAGCAGCGGGGGTAATCGCATCAACTTGGTAAGTACGCTGCCAAGCTGTAGTACCATCCAATGCGTTAAAGCTTACTAATTCCTTAAACCCATAATTTTCAATCTGACTACCCGTTAACAAAACATAATTATCAGCAATCATTAATTTATCGGAATAGAGATCAATATTTAACGGTATATCAATCGTCCAACGCTCAGATAAATTATCAACATCAATATCAACTACATTTAGTCCATTATGAGATGCATTACCTTGCAAGCTCGACCACGGGGAAGCTGTCGGTATATCTGCAATATCTATAGGATTTGTTTTATAAAAATACTCTTTAATATTCAAAAAACCATCAGCATCAAAATCAAGCTGAGCATCATCTTCTTGAGGGTTGAAACCATAATTCACTTCCCAACCATCTGACATACGATCGTCATCAGTATCAAAATTCATTGGTAGTGTCAGATACACATGGACTTCATCACCATCACTAAGATTGTCAAAATCGCTGTCTATTATTGAAGGGTCTGTACCATAAGCAAACTCATCAGCGTTACTTAAACCATCGTTGTCAGCATCAGCGAGAGTATCGTCCAATAATGGGTTTAATGAGTTAGCCACCTCCCATGAGTCTGGAATACCATCAGCATCACTATCTTCATTGAGCGGGTTGGTTCCTAATGTTGCTACCTCTACATAATCATTAAGTCCATCAGCATCTGAATCTTGATTTAAGGGATCTGTGCCGTGATCATTAACTTCTTCACCGTCTGTTAATCCGTCGCCATCGGAATCGCTATTTAGTGGATTTGTCTGTACACCATTAACTTCATCTCCGTCACTTAAACCATCGTTATCTGAATCAGCATTGGTAGGGTCGGTCAGTAATGAATACTCTATGAGGTTACTTATTCCATCATTGTCAGAGTCGAGAAGCGCATCATTTTGATCACTGTCATCTAAGCCATAAATTTGCTCCCACCAACCAGGAATACCATCATTATCATGATCAGCTACAACTTGATTGGTGTAGCTAAGCGTCTGTAATTGTTCAGTAACAACAACCAAATCATCATCAATGACCTCTAATGCCACAGGCATACCAGAAAAACTAATTACACCAAGTTGACGAAGCTCTTCACCTGACCAAACCGACAATACCGAATCACTAGAATCGGTTACTGATAAGGCAAATATTTCACTTCCAATCCATCGAATATCAGTAGTCGATAGCCCTAAATCAGCCACTTGCTCTAACGTTGATGCATTAAAAATTTTACCGCTACCTAAAATCACCTTGGTATTGTCACTAGACACTCGAACAGGGTGACTAATACCATCACTACTATGATAAGGAGAATCACCTGAAGATGTGATAACACCAGTGGACTGATCTATTTCTTCATAATGTAAATCATTTGGTGATGTATCATCCCTTAAGAAGTACACTCTTGAAGTATCAGAGTTCCAGGCATATGTATGGGAGAAATAGTTCCAATCTTTACTGTCTGTTTTAACACCATCTTGATTGAAAATATGATGAGAAACCCAAGCACCACTTGAGTCTTGCGCTAAAACGTAGTTACCAACACTCGCTAAGCCATTGACAGACCAACTTAAACTAGTAAACGGCTGTACTTCATAGGTGTTGCTAGGCTCGATGGAATGAACCTCTCCAGACTCAAACCCCACATATAAGCGTTGATGTTCAGCAGAATAAGCAAGCTTGTTGGCAGAATGCGCAGCTAGAGAAGGAAACAGTGGTTTAAGATTGATAGGATTATCATAAGACTCACTACTGGTGTTCCAAGTATATACTTTTTGATTTTCAGCACTTAATAAATAAAGCACGCCATCCGCGGACACCACATCATCAGCCAAAAAGTCAGGTACTGTTGTATTAAAGTCACACACTTCATTTAAGCCATGTTCAGTTAACCAACAAGCTGAATCTTCAGGAAAAGCATCCACTAACGCTAATAATTCAGCATCCGTTTCTACCCCCTCATTGACTTCATCAGCAAAACCATCGTTATCTGAATCTTTTGAAAATGCAGGGTTAGATGCAAAGGCATCCTCAGTATTAATCACGCCATCATTATCAATATCATCATTGGCAACAAAAGCTTGAATTTGCACTCTATCTGGAGTGTTAACAATCAATACACTGCTATTATCATATGAAAATGAAGCTAGAATATCCCCATCAAACGTTAAATATTCTTGTACAATAAGTTCGGCATCTCTTCTTACCAAGTATGATACTTCCTCACTGGACTCCACAGTTACTAATGTGTTGTCAGCCAACCAAAAAGCATCACTAATTTGACTTGATATAGAGCCTGTCCACTCAAGAGTATTACCGTCATAAATATCACCGCTACCCAGTAACACTTTGCTTCCATCAAGTGAGACTGAAATAGGAGGTCTAATAACATAATCCCCATGGTGAGGACTGTCGACTTGCTGAGTTATTTGTCCTGTAGATTGGTCTATTTCAGTAGAAATAAGGTCATTTGGAGCCGAATCATCACGAAAATGGTATAACTTTGAGTTGGCATCGCTCCAAGCAAAAGAAGCTGAATTTAACTCAAAGTAATTATTGTTTTGTTCAGACGCTTCAGCCGAAATATTGAAGCTTGCATATTCTTGATTATAATAATTATGACCACTTAAAGTAAGTAGATAATTACCAGCGGAAACAAGTTGATTAGCTGGCGTTTCTAACGTTGTAAAATGCACCAATTCATGACCATCAATGTAACTAATATCGCCATCGTCATCACTATAATATAAACGGCTATGGCCATTAACAAAGCCCATGACTGGTGAGTCAATTAACGCTATAGGTATTGGTGTAAGGAAGTGTTCAGTCGCAGTGTCGTAACGATGTATTACTCCCCATTGTGGTCCAGATAAATAAACTAAACCATCATTGCCAAATTCAACTTCACTTGGCGTTTCTATTGCCATCCAAGTTAAAAAACACTGTTCATTAACCCCATCAGATTCCGCAAAACAACTCGCATCACCAGGAAAAAAGTCTGCATTATCGCCAGTTCCATCACTATCTGTATCAATGGATTCAGTGTCATCCAATGGAAAAGCATCTTCTTCGTCTACAATGCCATCCCCATCATCATCGGTATCGGCATTATTGCCAATACCATCACCATCAGTGTCTATTGATTCAGCCGCATCTAATGGGAAAGCATCTTGATCGTCATGTACACCATCTCCATCATCATCGGTATCAGCATTATTCCCAATACCGTCACCGTCAGTATCAACTGACTCAGAAGCATCTAATGGAAAGGCATCTTTATCATCTAAAACTGTATCGTTATCATCATCTGTATCTGCATTATTTCCAATACCGTCACCATCAGTATCAACCGATTCAGAAGCATCTAACGGAAAGGCATCTTTATCGTCATCAACGCCATCACCATCATCGTCTTTATCTACATCATCGGGCAAACCATCACTATCCGTATCAACGCTAGGTTGAGGTTGCGGCGATGGCTCAGAACTCTCTCCACCTCCGCCTCCACAACCCAGTAAAAATAACATGAGTAGTGTAATAGTAACTGTATTTTTCATTGCGCTTCCTAGCAGAGAAATTATATTAGCAACTCATTTAATCCGATGAGCCAAATAACGAAATTTGAAGGAGAATAGAAATAAAATTAAGAAGGGAAAACACCGATTTCGACATTATCCATAATGCAGTTTAACTCAACTCTTCCTTGAATCTAGAGCACAAAATACACACAATACTCGCAATAATCAACATTACCCTAACAATTCAAGGTGTAAAAATACCAATAAAATCAATTATGACAAGACAAATGACTTATCTAGTTGACACGTCTTTATAATATTCATTTAACCGTACCCATTAACGAAACAATCAAATACACCAAACAAAGCGACACCATCAGAAGATGTAACTATTTAATAAACAAAAAATAGCCCTGTTACACCTAAAAGTATTTAAGTTTGATACTGGGCAATCAAAGCTAATCGAAGGGAATAAAAAAGACCCACGAATACTGATTTTTTATTTTTAATAAAATAAATTTTGTGGAAAAAGGCTTATTCAGCTTGATAAAGTGTTTGGCATTGTTCAGGTTTTACCTTAACGGTTTTTGATTTCGGCTTAGACTTTTGTTTGGATTTGGACTTGTATTTAGGTTGCTTACTCGCTTCATTTGACGCCAATATTTGTTTGCGCCACCAATCAAGCTCATCACAACCTGTGCTCGTTGGTGGCGCTTTTTGGTTTTGACATAATGCATCATTTTCAGGGCAAGCCAAACGCACATGCATATGAAGAGAGTGTCCCCACCAAGGGCGCACTTTAGTCAGCCAACTGTCATCTTGCCAGTCCATATTGCACAGTTGCTGTTTGATTGCTGGATTAACAAAAATCCGCGCAACCTCGCTAGACTCAGCTGCTAACCTGATCATAGTGCCGTGATGAGCTTGCCAATCTTGATTAACGTTAAATGCCGACTTATCAACAAGATCTAACTTCTGAGGGGTTTCTCTGGCATCTTTTGTCAATGTCTGCTCAGCTTGGCGAAACCAAATATCTGCATCAAGCCCAACTTGGTGACTTGAATGACCCGATTCAAAATTACCACCGCGAGCCATCGAGATATCACCAATCAAAATATCATTCATCCCTGCTGCTTGGGTCTGTTTAGCAAAATTAGTAATAAAGGCCACTAATTGAGGGTGGCCATAATAGCGATGACGCTCTGTGCGTATCACCTGATAACCTTCACCTATCAAGGGTAATGCTTTTGCCCCTGCTAGACAGCCATTGGCATAAGAACCAATCGCTGCAACCTTACCTAAAGATGGAGTGTCAAATTGATTCCATTTCATCTGTTGAGCGAAAACTGCAGGAATAGATATAGAGATTAAAATGGTGCCAATAAGTAGTGCGTTTTTCGGCAGAAATACTTTGAAAAAATATGACATGTGCAGCACCCTTTTACACTTCAGATGATGATAAACATAAACAAATTAAGCTTTATCTTTATAGAGTCTAGCAAGAAAATAAGACCGTGAAGTCAGCCTGTTCGGCATTAAGAAGAAGGAATTAAGAAAAAGGAGTTGAGAAAAGGAATTAAGAAATTAAAAAGGCATTATCATTTTTTAAATGATAATGCCCATATTGCCATTAACAGCAAAGGTAACTAATTGAATTAACTTGCCTCATTACCCTATCGAACATTATTCCCTTTTGGTATTTCATTTCTATACAACCACTGATACATCGTCGGTAATACCAACAGCGTCAGTGCAGTTGAGCTAAACAAGCCACCGATGATCACCACGGCTAACGGTTGTTGAATTTCGCTGCCGGCACCTGATGACATTAAGATGGGGATTAACCCTAGTGCAGAGGTGAGCGCGGTCATTAGCACTGGCCGCAATCGACCAACCGTGCCTTCATAGACACTCTCAAATAAGCTCTCATCACCTTCCATATTTCTAACATGTGCACGTCGCTGATTAATCGCGTCTACTAGTACCACGCCGTTTAACACCGCCACCCCAAATAAGGTGATAAAACCGATAGAACTCGGCACGGACAAATAGGTGCCTGTACTATATAAAGCAACCACCCCACCAATTAGCGCCAGTGGTACATTCGCCATAATTAAGCCAACCTGTTTGATTGAACCGAACGAGAAATATAGCAACAAGGCAATTAATACTATGGATACTGGCACTACTAACATCAGCTTTTGTTGCGCACGTTGTTGGTTCTCGTATTGACCACCAACCACCACAGTGTAACCTGCTGGTAACTCTGCCTTTGGCACTATGGCATAAATGTCATTCACCACTGAGCCCATATCACGCCCTGAAACGTTGGCTTGTACTACAACGCGGCGCTGCACATCATCACGGCGAATATTAGGTGGCGCCATTTCTACGCCTACTTGCGCTACATCGCCTAAACGAACTTGCGCGCCATTGGCACCACGTAATATCAAATCTCTAAGTGCATCGGGTGAGCTGCGGTAAGTTTCAGCTAAACGCACATTAATATCGTAGCGGGCATTACCGTCAATGACCTGTCCTGCACTCACACCACCAATACCTTGACTCACTAGGCTCATCACTTGATCGACACTAATACCGTAACGCGCCAATTGCTCTCTTAATGGCCTAACGACCAATTGAGCCTCACCGCTGACTTGCTCAAGCGACACATCTACCGCGCCTTCAATCTCACTAACAAGCTCAGTAAGTTGCTGCCCCTTTTCAGACAAGACATTAAGATCAGGCCCCAAAATTTTAATCGCTAATTGAGCTTTCACTCCTGATAACAGTTCATCAACGCGGGTAGCAATGGGTTGTGAAAAGGTAAACAGCAAACCTGGGAAAACACTTAATTCGTCTTCCATTAAGTGCTGTAGCTCAAAACGATTTTCGGCACTTTGCCACTCATCAACAGGTTTTAAGCCGATGTAGATTTCAATGTTACTCACCGGCTCAGGGTCGCCGCCAAGTTCAGGTGCGCCAATACGACTTAAGGCATATTCTACCTCTGGGAATGCCATCAATATTGACTCTATTTTCGGCGCTATATCTAACGATGTCGCCAAACTTGCAGTTGGAGCAAGCGTCACCCGCAGGTTAATAGTGCCCTCTTCAAGTTCAGGGACAAACTCAGTGCCAAGTTTTGGCACTAGCAGCATACTAGCGATAAATAATGTAGCAGCAGTTCCCATCACAGTTGCAGGTTTATGCATTACCGCCAAAAGCAACTGCCGATACCCTTGCTCAATTGGGGTCAAGATTGGGCTTTGCTTGAGGGTGACACCGCGATTAAACAAGTACACCGCCATTGCAGGAACAGCAATCAGCGCAACTAACAATGCAGATATCATCGCTAAAATAATACTTACCGCCATTGGCTGAAATAACTTGCCTTCAACCCCTTCAAGCGCAAATAGTGGCGCGAACACCACGATAATAATCGCAGTAGCAAAAAAGATTGGGCTGCACACTTCATTAGCCGCTCGCATGACTTTATCCGCTGTTGGATCTGAACTGTTTTCCTCTTGAGTTAATTGTTTAAAAATATTCTCAACCATCACTACTGAGCCATCAACCAACATGCCAATAGCTACCGCTAGGCCACCAAGCGACATTAAGTTAGCCGACAATCCAAAGTAAGACATGATCATTAACGCTAACCCAATCGATATCGGAATGGATAGCAGCACTAATAAAGTGGCACGTAAGTTCACCAAGAATAAAGCCAGAATAATCACGATAAACACAAAAGCCATTAACAGTGCATCAATCACAGTGGTAACCGCTTGCGTAACTAAATCGGATTGATCATAAAACACCTCAAATGAGACGCCTTTTGGCAGTGCTTGTTCAATAAAACTAACGCGCTTTGAAATGTCATCAATGGTGGCTTTGGTATTCGCGCCCATGCGTTTAAGTACTACGCCAGCAACGACTTCGCCCATAGCATTGACTTCGGTTTTGCCATTTACTGGATTTTGCTCTTTACGGGTAAAAGTAACCGCCCCTACACGGATTTCACGGCCATATTCCACCTTGGCGATATCAGTAACACGAACTGGCGTCCCCGCGACCTCTGTTAATGGAATTTGCCCTATCGCCTTTAAGCCCGCCTGACCCGATGGCAATAAACCATAACCACGTACAACCAGCTGCTCTTGACCTTGGGGCATAAACCAACCACCCGCATTACGGTTATTGCTTTCGAGCGCCTCGGTGACTAGGGGCATAGATAGGCCGTAGCTTAATAATTTATTCGGGTCGACTTGCACTTGGTATTGGCGAACATCACCACCAAATGACAACACCTCTGTCACCCCTTCTACTGGCATTAAAATCAGCTTCACTAAGTAATCATTAATACTACGAAGCTCTGCAGCATCAACGCCTGACGCTGGGGTTGCCCGTAAAATATACTGATAAACTTGCCCTAACCCAGAAGTATTGGGGCCGATTTCAGGTACACCAACGCCATCTGGGATCATTTCTTTAGCCGCTTGTAACTGCTCAAACACCTGCTGACGGGCAAAATAAATATCGGTGCCTTCAGCAAAAACCACTGTGACTATCGACAATCCAGTGCGAGATAATGACCTTACCTCAGTGACTTCAGGTAAGGCGTACATAGCCGATTCCACCGGGTAACTGATCAGTTTTTCAACTTCTTCAGCAGCGAGCCCCTCGGCTTCAGTATTCACTGTCACTTGCACATTGGTTACATCAGGAAATGCATCCAAGTTTAATTTGGGCAGCATGAATACGCTGGCGGCAACAATAAATATCAATGCCAAGCCCACTAGCAATCGGTTTTTCACCGCTGCTTCAATTAATTTCTGTAGCATTAGTGGCCCCTAGTGGTTATGGATATCAAAACCTGCTTTCGCAAGTTCAGAAGCTAAAAGAAAAGCGCCACTCACCACCACTCTACTGTTGGCAGCAATCCCCGTTACCATATTCATCCCACGTTGGCTTTCAACTACCTCAACTTCCATCGCTTCAAAACCATCAGCATCTTGTATAAACACCTGCCAATGCCCATCAGATCCTCGTGTTAAAGCGGCATCAGGTAATATCACTCCACCGCTCAATGCACTTGGTAAGTACAACTCAGCAAATTGACCTGCATGTAATCTATATTTGCTGTTATCAATGCTTACGAGCACTTGTTCAGTTCGGGTAACCAAATCAAGTTCATGTGAGCGGCCAATAATAGTGCCCTCAATAGATAAACCATCGACTTTAACTAAAGCTTTATCGCCTCTGCTAATCCCCTCCGCTTGGTGTGCTGACAACTGAGCCTGAACCCACAAGTGTGATTCATCGGTAAGCTGCATTAACGGTGTTCCACCAGCGGATACCTGACCTAACATGGCAATATCCTGCTGCACACGGCCATTAATTGGTGCTAATAATTGATATCTGCCAATGGATTCTGGCTGGCTAACTAAAGCGTTAATTTGCGCGCGAGTCATTTTCAGCGCTTCAAGATTCGCTCGGGTGAGCTCTGCTTGTACTTGCGCCTCTAAACGTTGGCTTTCACTCACCGTGTTTTGGCTCATACGCTTAATCCTGTCCCACTCAGCTGCAGCGTTTATATAGTCTGCTTGCGCTTGCGCCACTGCCGCGCCACCTAAGGTCAATAACACTTGCCCTTGTTTCACTAATTGACCCGGCACCACATGTCGCTTTAATACTCTGACATCGAGTTGTGGGGCTAATGTCATGGTGCGATCGCGATCAACGATTAATGTGGCTGTAGCTACATCATCTAAATTAAATGTGCTGCTGGATAAATTGACGACTTCGATACCTGCGAGCTGTTGCTGCTGCGTAGTTAATACTATAGCGTCGCTATGTTGTTTATTGGGTTGTTCATTGGGTTCTGTAATAAGTTCTTTGTTAGGTTCTTTGTTAATTCCTTTATTAAGTTCTTTGCTAAGTAGTTCGCTTCTTTTACTGCCAGGTTTATAACTAGAAATAGGCTTATCGACCACTGAATCGGTCTGGGAATTTTTTTCTATTTCATTGTGGGCATGTCCATGCTCCGCTGCATCAGCCTGAGCAGCCCACGCCGTGTTTGCTACAGCTAACGATGTCATTAGGGCTAAAGAAATAATCGCTAGTCTAATTTGAGTTAGTGTTAAAAGTTGAGTCTTCATAGTGTTACCTTTCGAGTTGCTACCCGCAGGCAATGTTGCTGTTACAACCACTGCAATATTGCGAATAACGACGGAATACTTTTATTGAAAAATGATTGGGGGAATTGCTTCGCATCCACTTAATTTTTGGAGCTTAATTTTGAAGCTTAATTTTGAAAGTAATGTTGAATAAAATCCCGCAACTACTGGACCTTGGAACGCTAGGAACTCGGTCACTAGCCGCTTTAGCAGAGGAAGTCATTGCACAGAAATGTACAATCAGCGCTGAGGAAAAAATCGATTTTTTCATCATTTATTCTCGTTTCGACAAAGGTCAAAACAGTAAAATTAAGTGATGATTAACAAGCAAAACTTGTGGATTCTGTATAAGCAATATTTATGGCGATGAGCCGCTTGCACTAAACGCAATTCAATACTGTTCGCTAGCTAATGCCCGAGCACTAATTAGTGCCAAGCACAACTGAAAGTATTAATGCGCAAGCATGCACAGCAATATCATCGGCAAAAAAGCCAAACAAGTTTTAAAATTTGCAGAGTTAATCAGTTATAGAGTTAACTGATTACGCAATGGGAGGGCGGTAACTTAGGCGAGCGTCAGGTGGAATATAAGCTTGAATAAAGGTATGGGGCGACTCAGAAATAATGGCCGCAGGCAGTAAATGAGCAACGACATCAATCGTTGCACTATAGCCACCATGGCACTGACAATCTAAACACAATTCATAGCTCTGAGTATCAGAAGATACTATGTGTTCGTGGCGTTCAATGTTTGAATGGGTATTAAATAAGTGGGCTAAATCATCGCCCTTATCACAGCTATCAGCAGGCGCTGAAAAAACGAGGTGTGAATGGTTTACTTGCTCATTTTCACTTTCACCAAGATGTAATTGATGCTCACCTAAGTTAGTGCTGATAAATTGCAGCAACATAACGGCGACCATTAATTTAGCAAATTGTCTAAACGTGGAAAGTGACAAGTAAAAACCTTTTATTCATAACAATAACGAGCTGAAATAAGTAACTAAAATAAGTACTAAAATAAGCAACTAAAATAAATAAAAATGAGCTAACTAGTGTCAGCTAGCTCTCATTAAATATGACCTAGAGTTTAGCTAAAAGTTCTCAATCGACTAGTGAAAAATCTTAAAATATTAATCTAAATCACAATTAAAGTATCAAATTAATTCATTGAATCTAATTGCATTTGTAACTCTTTAGTTATTTCAGTCGTTCTAAAGTCAATATACATTGCTTCTCTCGAACTTGGGTCTATTGTAGCACCTGCTGCTGTTAACAGTTTTTCAAATAGTGCCTCCGTGTTTTCCATTTCAACCAGTGCACAAAGCTGCTTTTGATTATCAAGTCGCGCAAAAGCAATTTCTTTTGTTTTTGCTCCAGTCAAACTTTGTTCAGCGACTTGATTACTGACTCCATAGAAAGAAGATTGAGTTTGCACCTCCAGCCCTTGCTGGATTTGGCTATTCTTAGTTTGATCCATTACCTTAGCTCGAATTTGAATCTGCGTTGCTAAATCAGCTCTTGCATTGGCTATTGCTTGGCCTCTAGCCGCTGACATATTGCCTCCCCATAGCACACAACTTGATGACGCTAACCCAGTTTCACTGGTGGGCATCAACACCCAACTAGGGATTGAGTCGTTGGAATCTAAAGGCATCGATTCTGTTTGAGCCGTACTGTTACAGGCACACAAGAACGTAATTAGTCCGATTATAAATATAAATTTATTCATCATTAATATCCTTATTTGAAAGGTTCCATTGTTGAGTTTGCACTTGGTATCGAGTCACTAATTTACTGACTTTAATCAAGTATTTTTGTGTCTCAGAGTAAGGCAATTCATTAATTAGTGTTTGATACACTTCTTGTGGAGCTAATAGATTTATTTTCTGTACTGCAGGTACTAACTTCATACTTCTGTCGCTATTAAACACCTTAGCGACATTTCCTGCCCCCGTATTATAAGCTGCAGTGATACAATATTGACGGCTAAGTGGATGTTCGATACCCGATAAATATTGAGTGGTTAGAAGTTGTAAATAACTTGCTCCATAAATGATATTTTTCTCGGGTTCAATCAGTATTTCACGCGTGGGCTGTGACTCATAGAGTACTTTATTAGCCACATCTAACCCTGCTGTATGAGGCACAATTTGCATTAAACCAAATGCGGGAATATGTGATTCGGCATCAGATATAAATGAAGATTCCGCTTGAGAAATAGCTAATAACAAGGATAAATTTATATCTGTAGCAGTTGATTGTTCTATATAGAAAGGAATATATTTTTGTACTTGAAAATATTCGAATTTGTCTGGTAATTGAATAACTTGTTCTTGAATATTTTTATAGCTTGGATTGTTTAACTTATTTTGTTCAAATTGCTGTTCAGCCTTAATTGACCGTGTATTGGTAGTTTCTATAATACTGGCTTTATCTGATTGTGAGTTTTCAATACCAACTTGCGCTAAGGACTGTTCTTTATGAGCGATTATTTGTTTATTAACCACACGCTTCGCTTCCGCTTCTGTAGGCTGTTCCACTAAGTCCACAGAATCTGTAGTCAGGAGACGTGCTCCGCTATTTTCAGAGGCCATATCAAGATTATCGATTATTAACTTTGTGTTGGGATCGTTTGATAAACTTTGATATACCGCATTAGGTTCGACTTTCTCGTCAGTAAGGTGTTCAATCTTAACAGTTCTAGTAACGGCATTTATCTTAATTCTAGTTTGAAGGTCCTCAGTGTAAATAACCTCTTCTTCAATAGACGTTTGATCTGGTACTACCCAATCTTGCATTATTTGCTGACGGTATTGATCAAACTCATCTAATTTTTGCTGTCGATAAGCCTCAAACTCGGTATTTTTTTGTATTTGAAATTGTTCAAATTTATTATTTTTGTTGTTTAAATACTCCTGAAACTTACTATTAGCCACTCCATCATTAGCAACAAAAAATATCACTATAAAATATAAAATACGCATCACTTCATCCTTTGAAATAGGTATTAAATTCTTGTCTTGTTAATAAAGCATCCGCAATCGTTTCAGGCTCAAGAGCTGTAACCGCATAAAAACTGGCCTTTTGTAATAACAGTTGGCCCACTAACGCCTCTATTTCATCCGATTTATCTAACATAGATGCTTGCTCTAATTGAGATAAAAGTGTTTTTGTATCTTGGTATTGCTGTCCGTATTCAGTAAAACCAGAAGTTATATTTAAGTTCATACCTTTGGAGCCTAAATTACGATAAGTCATAAAATAAACAAGATTATGATGGTCAAAAAAGAAACTATTGTTTTGCTTTGAAATAGACCCTATGTCATCTTGAGTCAAATTAAAGTCTGTAAATGGAACATCTGGTGAGAAAGCGGATAACACTATACTGCCATGAACTAAACTGTGAACAACTAGCCCTTCAACCCGCTGCTGGCGACTAATGACAGTCATTAAGTATTTATCTTGTTTGTAATATCGATATTGAAGTGTTTGATCCACTGAAGAAATTTTAATGACTTGTGGTACACCTATTTTAGCTTCCACAAAAGGTAAATAGTTACCTACGTTGATACCATTTAATTTTTGCTCTTCTACCCTGTCAGTAAAGTGGGTAATGAAACCTTGATAACCTTCTGTTAATAGCTTCTTTGTTCCATTCCAATTGCCTAGTCCCATTAAAACAAGCGACGAATAAATGATAAATCGCGATAGATTAGCCCAAAAGCCTTTTACTTTTGGTTCAGTTTCAATACTGGAACCTGTAGCAACTTTTGACACTCCTTGCATGAATTTACTCATAAGGAAGGCGCTCTAATTTTGCTTCATTCATAAGATCAACATGGAACAAATCGATACTATCAGCCATAGCTAATTCAAACAGTTCAATTGCCGACTTTCCTCCAAAGGTAACCCCCTTCCCTTTGTAAGTTTTATGCCAAATAGAGCGGTTTTCATGGAGAACCTTTATCGTTAAATAATTGATGGCTGCATCAGCTTTGAGTAGCTCAACTTGATTGTCTATCAAATATGTTATTTCACACTTTTTAGCAGTATTGAACATCATGCCTTGCTGTACTAATTCTTCACTTAATAAGCTTTTTATCTGTTCGCTTTGTTCACCGGATGCCTTAATGCAAGTATTATGCGCAATAAGCTTCTGTTTAAATTGATGTTCCAACTCCGCTTTACCTGCCTGCAAATCTTGTTGAGAAACTTTTATGCCTGAATACACGATACAATTTTGAGGATCAACCCAGCGATCAAATATTGTGGCTCCTTTCAATACTTGCTGACTTTTTTGTAACGCAATGGCTTGATATTTACTTTTTGCAATGGAGTTATGAACAGATATGGCAGTCCTTTCTTCGCTAATGACATGAGTATTAATCAATTTGGATAATGACACTCGCGCAGCTTCATCTGCACGCTTTTCGTCTTGGCTTTTTATCCCGCTACATTGATAGGCACCTGATGCTAACGATATTAAGTCGTTACTTTTTTGACTTACCACCCAAGTAGGCTCTGCCTTGAGTGGCATGTAATATTGACTACAACTACAAGAAAAAACAGATGAAGTAAAAAAAGCGCAAAGAAGAATACTAAACTTAAAGCATCTAACTAGAATAAGTTGTTGCATTAAGTTGCCCCACTAGCATTTAAAGCTTCAACATTATTAGTATCAACTAATCTTTGTTTAATCCGTTTTTCGCCAGCAATGATTAACTTAAGGGCATCTATATCATTTGTCATTTCTGTAGCATGATGATAAAACGCTTCTGCCATTTCTACATCTGCGCTAAATTCTGCACATACTGCATTGTTATAAGTAATAGCAATAGAGGAAGCATATTCACTTTGAGATTTTTTGAACATTAGACATGCATTTTCGTATAGCTGCTCTTCAGCAAATTCGACCCCCATTTTGAACAAATCTTGTGCTTTTTCGGATACTTTACTACTGACACTTTCCATAAGTTCTACATCCGTCGTAGCAAAAAATGGGGCCACATCAGCCCTCAGTTCAGTAGATATCTTTGCTAAAGCCTCTGATGTTAATTTCTCATCAGATAAATTGGCTTCATTATCATCATTGCAATAATTATGTTCGGCTACCTGACGATACTTCTTAGACAAAATAATCCTGCCCGTTTCAACAGATATAGCTTTGGGGTCTAAATTTGCAACGACTTCCTTCTTAGAGCAAGAAACGGAATATGTTCGGTACTTATCACACTTATACCAATTATCTCCTTGCTTGATACACTCTTGTCGCTCTTCTTTATAATTTGTATTTATTGTATTAATGGAAAGCTTGCCACTTAACAATGTATCAGCGCCGGTTAACTTTCCTAACTTCACTCGGGTCGCAGAGTCAGTCAGTATGCCATCATGCATTTTTTGTTCATCAATTATGGCTTCAATCGCTGAGCGCTCAACAAGTGTAAAATACGGAGAATTGTTCAGTTTGATACTGGCCAAGTTAGCCTCAAGTAAACTTGAAGCTTCAAGTTCTCTTTTATCATAAACAACTGCAATTCGATGCATATTTTGGCTACTAGGCTCCCTTGCTGGTTTAAGGTATGAAACAGGTATAGTTAGAGAGTTTTCTGATGAATTTAATAACGTTGTTAGATCAGGAATTTTGATATCTGTCATTTTACAGCCTGTAATAAGCAGTAAAAAAATAATAATTGAGGCGAGTAGGGTGTTAAGTTTCATAGTCAATTCCATAACCAATTTAACGATCCGTGTTTGGACACATAAAGCTATCGTTTATTATTTGTACAGAATTAATTTTTGTTCAATTCACTTAAATTAGCATCACACAAAGGGATGAAAGACATCTGAAAAAAGTATTTTTTCGATATTAAAATGACACTAAAGTTATACTTTAAAGGTAAAAAAATACGCTAAACTAAGTACACTGATAGTCTAGCGTTTTAATCTTAAAATACGCAATGCTTAGCGTAATCAGCGGCTTCATTAGCAGTCCAATCACCACTTGGTTTATCTTGCATTTGTTTACACCAAGCTTCACTCCCCACTTCAGGTGCACAAGCACTAAGGCCTAATATCAAAGCTGCAGCTGCGAAAATAACAGTTAATTTGGTGGCTAAGTGGGTTACTTTTTTATTCAACATTGTCTAATACTTCCTTGAAATAACATGATTAAAACGGATTAAATTGGCATCACAGTCTTTATTGTTGAAGCCAAGCAATTGCCTGTTGTTTTTGTTCTAGCGGATACCAAGTGACTTCGCCTTGCATAAATGGGCCAAGTAAATTGACCGCATTGCCCACCCAGTCTGGTCCGCCAACAAAGACTAATGCATCAAAGTGCGGTAATTGTACTTTATCACCACCCGATAACGAGCTAACGTCCCAACCTTCAAGTAGCACATCGGCTTCAATGTATAAACGTACTTTACCGCTATCTTCTCGATATTGAGTGATTAACGGCTGCAAGTGTGTTTGGTAATCTTCGGTAGATAAACGGCCACTGACAAATAAACTGATAACACCTTCGGCGATATCTGGGATTTGGCACAACATAAAGCAACTCCAACGGTATTGCGGCTGGCTGACAATATTAATTCATCAACGACAGCCTATATTCTTGCTGATAGTAACAAATCTTATCAGCAGTACTATAGAAAAGTTTGTTAAACTCTCCACACTAATGCGCTAAAAATAGTTAAGTTAACCCTAAAAATGATAAATATTACCAACCGCGTCAGCATTGAAGACAATGAAATTGAATGGCAATTTATCCGTTCAAGTGGTGCGGGCGGGCAGCATATTAATAAAGTCTCTACTGCGGCACAGATTATTTTTGATATCAGACAGTCTTCATTACCGGAGTTTTATCAGCAAAAGCTGTTGGCAAAAGCTGATCACCGCATAACCAAGAGCGGAAAAATCATCATCAAATGTCAGCAAAGTCGCAGCCAAGACTTTAATCGTCAGCTCGCATTAGAGCAGTTTATTGAATTGGTGAAAGGCGTCGGCATTGTGCAAAAGGCACGTATTCCAACAAAGGCAACCAAGGGAAGCCAACGCCGCAGGGTCGACTCGAAAAAGAAACGTGGTGCAACCAAAGCATTACGAAGCGGAAAGTCAGATTATTAGCAAAGATTTTAATCATTTATAATGATGAAAATAATTCCCCGTTTGGCATTCATTAACGTGATAAATTACACTGACATAAGATACATTAGCTCATGTATTAATAGTGACTCACTAACTTAGCAAGGAACCTCAATGACGACTCAAGCCAAAATTTTATTAGTGAATGGCCCTAATCTAAATTTATTAGGTCGTCGTGAACCGGGTTTATACGGCAGTGATAATTTAGACACACTAGTGGCAAATGCTAAGTTTCAAGCTACAGCAGCGGGTATCGAGTTTGATCATATTCAGTCCAATGCTGAATTTGAATTAATCAACGCCATTCATGCAACTGATGCTCAGTTTATTGTGATTAACCCTGCCGCGTTTACCCACACAAGTGTCGCATTACGTGATGCACTATTAGGAGTGAATATTCCCTTCATTGAAGTCCATATTTCCAATGTGCATGCCCGTGAGCCATTTAGACACCACTCTTACCTTTCAGATAAAGCTGTTGGGGTGATATGCGGATTAGGCATTCAAGGCTATGAGTTTGCAATGCAAGCAGCGATTAAGCATTTATCATCAGCTGAGTAACTTCAGCCAATACCCGTCGATAAAGTAAACTTTCATGAGTAAATTAAAAGCAGATATCAGCATTATCCAGTCAGGCATCTTCAGCCAATGGGATTCAGACAGTGATGAGTTACCCCGCTTTTTGAAAGCGACCGTCCATGTGCCTGCTGAACTGGATATGGAGTTTGGCTTTGTTACTCGAATTAAAAAAGCTAAAAACCAAGTACTAAAATATTGTATTTACCATCCTGATATTCCTGATGCCGATGGCAATGTCCGCCCACCATTTGATGGTGAAGTGTATATCAAAGAAAACGATTGGAAGTTTTACTTGGGCGACTGTATTTGGTCACCCGTGAGTAATAAAGTGGGTAATTGGCGAATGACATTAGAACTGAATGGAAAAGTCATTGCCGATAAAACCTTTAAGGTCCATAACGTTTAAAGCTACAGCACCTCTTCATTTCGGCTGATTACAGCACAATTTCGGCCTTGGCCTTTAGCTTGATATAGAGCAACATCGGCCATGGTTTTATAATGTAGCCAGCCTTTTACAAGTTCATTAGCAGCCACTGGCATTGTCGCACCAATTGAAATACTCACAGATAACTCTAATTCGGCAATTTTCATTGGCTGTTCAGCAATCACGTTATTAAATCGCTTAAGCACCTGTGGTTGTAGTTCGGCTGATTCTAACGCCAGTAACACCATAAACTCTTCGCCACCCCAACGAGCTAAAATATCTTTGCCTCTAATGCAGCTTTGCAACCTTTCAGCGCAGGTTTTCAGCACTTCATCACCCACTTCATGACCATAGGTATCGTTCACATTTTTAAACTTGTCACAATCAAGCATCAAGACGCTGTAATAACTCACCTGAGATCTTATCGCCTTATGTTCGACAAAGTTTTCAAGATAACGGCGATTATGCAGACCCGTTAACGGATCTTTATTTGATTGCATGAATAAATTTTTGTTAGTGGAACTTAAGTGCTTAATTCGCTTTTCATGAGTCACATAACGATGAATCAAAAACACTAAGCCGATAAAAGAAATACCCAATACCAGCATCCACAGCTTCTCTTGCAAACCTTTCTTTTCTAATGTGGCTGCTGCGAGCTCATTCTCTGCGGTTAAAAGGGCAATTTTCTCTTCTTGTAATTGGGTATCAAACTTCATTTGCAGTTCAAATATTTGCTCTTCGCGTTTATCAAATAGCTGCTTTTTCCTTCCTTCGTAATAAGCAATCAAATGGGTGATAGCTTGAGGAAATCGTTCCGTTTGTTGGTATAAATTGGCTAATAACTGATGCACGCTGAGTGAAAAATCTTGATTATTAATTTCAGTAAAACCAGCCAACGCTTGTAGCGCATTAGTTTCAGCGTCTTCAAAATTCTGCTGGTACAAACGTACTTGGCTTAAACCAAACAGGCATTGATTACGCGCTAGTGGGTCGTACATTCCAGCCGACAGTTCAATACACTCCATAACAATAGACTCAGCCTCTAAATAACGCTGCTGATTGATTAAAAGCTCACCTTGAGTCCACAGAGCGTTAACCACTAATTGCGCATTATTTGACTTACGAGCGACCGCTGTACTTTTTTGGCTGAAGTCAGTCGCCGCTTCAATATCATTTACTTGCAGCATGATGTGACTGGCATTGCTGTATAGCACGACTAAATGCTCAAAGCTCGCTGCACCACTGTTGATATATAAATCTGTTGCTAGCTCATTGTATTTTATTGCATTAGGCCAATCTTTAACCCGCGAGTAAACAACTGAAATATTGGAATAAACTTTACTTAAAAAGTTATTGTATTTGATATTGAGTAGTAAGGAGATCGCCTGATGATAATCATTGAGCGAGGCTTCATATTGTAAATCACGAGAATGTAATACGCCCCTAGCATTTAAGGCTCTAGCCCACAGGCGGTGATAATTTAACTGTGAGGCTAATTCAATTGCCTGATCGATTAAGCGTTTCGCTTTATCCCCTTCACCTTGTCTGGCGGCGAGAATACCTTTTAAAGTTAATGCCTCTGCCACGACCCATTGTTGATCAACATCTTGACCGTATTGATACATTGCCTTCGCAATAACTTCAGCTTGTTCAATATCAGTTCGCCCCAAGGTTATATTATGCTTAATGCGATAATAAATGGCTTTGTAATAGGGGTTCTCATCTATAGCACCTTGATTGTTAAGTACCTCTAACTCTGCTTCGACTTTTTCAGGCTCTGCATCTGCTTGATAATAGAGTTCAACCAACTCACGACCTTGCTGACTGTTATAAATAGTCTCTAAAGGATCAAATACCACCTCATCAGCTTTACTATTAACAGCTAAAGTGCAAAACAGTGTGCCAATAAAAAACCTAACCATTAATACTTTTAAAAAAGCAGGATCATTATACGATTTCAACTAAAACCCCTAGAATCTAACCAAGTTGGGATAGATACCTGTAATATTATTCTGATTTTTCACGGTTCAATACACTTAAAACATAAATAATCATGCTAGGTCACTTTATTGATATTTAACCTCTTATTTAGCTTAGTCAGTGATAGACAAATCTACAATTTAGTTTTAATGCGCTTTTACCGACAGATGCGCCCAAGCTTGGTATAATTACGCATTATTCAATTTTCTTGTCACCGAGCATTTTTATGTCACTTCAGTCTTCGTTAACCCAAGCCATTAATCAAAGAGCAGATTTTCTCGCTCAATCCGAAGTCAATCAAACAGATTGCTTTCGCTTATTTCATGGCACTGTAGAAGGCGAAAATGGCCTTAATATTGACCGTTACGGTAACGCTTGGCTTATTCAAACATTTCATCAAACATTAACTGAAGAACAACTAGAACAAATAACCGATTTACTCACAACTCTAACGCCTTTGCCTGTGATCTATAATGATCGTGCTAAAAGAAATTCTCGAATAGAAAACAACTTACAAACTGAACATCATGAGTTTGCTTGCTCAGAACAAGTTATCCAGGAGAATGGAATAAAGTTCACCTCTAAACTTCGCCATGAAGGCCAAGACCCATTATTGTTTCTTGATATGCGTATAGGCAGAGAATATGTACGAGCCAATAGCCAAGATAAAACAGTATTGAACTTGTTTTCGTACACTTGTGGTATTGGTACCGCTGCTGCTATGGGCGGAGCAACTCGGGCTGTTAATGTGGATTTTTCATCTTTTGCCCTTGCAGCAGGTAAGAAAAATGCAGAGCTAAACCATGTATCAGAAGTTTGTGAGTTCATTCAAAGTGATGCGTTTCCTGCCCTAAGGCAGCTAGCAGGACTTAAAGTTGGCGGTCGTCGCGGCCAAAAACTACCAAAGTATCCAAAACTGGCAGCAACTCAATTTGACCTAGTCTTTTTAGACCCACCTCGTTTCGCTAAAAGCCCTTTCGGTACCGTTGATTTAATTAATGATTATCAAGGTTTATTTAAACCTGCCATGTTAGCCACAAAAGACGGCGGTACTATTGTTTGTTGTAATAATGTCGCTAAAGTTGACCGAGAAGCTTGGTTAAATAGCCTAGTACGCTGTGTAGAAAAGCAAGGGCGTCAGGTAAGCGCTATCGAATGGCTTCATTGCCATGAAGACTTCCCTTCATTTGATGATAACCACCCGTTAAAAATCGTGGCGTTAAATATTGATTAGCCATACAGAACATTAAGTTTGCATAAAAGCCAGTTAATGGTTTTTATGCAAATGAAACGCAAAGGTACAACAGCTGTCACTCAACCACTTCTTGCTTTGTAGATTGCTTTAGCCAATTCAACTTGGCTAAATACTTCTGCTGACTCTCGCCCATTGAAGTAAGTGATAACGCTTGTTGAATGTTTTTTTCAGCACTGACATATTTCCCCAAAGCATTCTGCGCTTTCGCCAATTCATAATAAGCTTGATGATAATAAGGGCTGTTATTAATGAACTTTTTAAAATAAGTTTCTGCCGCTGAATAATGTTGTAAAGTTAATGCCTCTATTCCCATCGAATACCAACCGTAGGGGGTATCATTTTCAAGTTGTAGCAATTGCTGAAGAACGGCATCCGCTTCAAGTGCTTTTCCTTGTTCAGACAGGGAGTATTGATAGTTACTCAACAAGCTAAGTGAATTCGATTCAAACTGTAACCCATATTGATAATACGCATCTGCAATTTGGTGTTCGGCAACGCGTCTATGCACTACTGCCATCATATTGATCAATGGTACATACCGAGGAGCCAACGAGAGCCCTTTTTCAAGAAGTGTATAAGCATAGGTTAATTCGCCCGCTAATAAAGCATCAGCTGCAAGGTTACGATAAAACATTGCAATAAATTCATGCTCACTCACCACCCCACCTGTGCGATCATTGCTATCTGGGAAATAGTCAATCACAGTAAATTCACTACCGTTTAAATACACGCCGCCAGCATCGGTTTCATACAAAAATGTTCGAACATGATCAGACGTTACAATAAGGTCATTAGAAATATGCGTTAATAATGGTGCCGAGTGAACGACCTGAAATACAGCTCTTACGTCTAAATGCTTTGCAACTCCATAGGTCAGCATCGCCAATGCCATACAGTTACCCGCGCGCTGCTGCCAAGCTTGAGAAGTGCTGTAATTCAAGCCCTCATAATTAAAGTTGACCATTTTATCTTCAATAAATCGGGAAACTTGATACCTTTTCGACAAGCCGACAATATCGTCACGGGCTATAAATTCATTAAGCTCTTGTTTCTGCTGTGGTAGTAACTCTGACAAACTTTCAATTGAAGGCACTGTTGATGGCGCTTCGGACTTGATGAAATAGCTCGCAGTTTCCGGCATGGGTAATGAAGCCGCTGAGGGTGTTGATGTTGTTGAGCTACAAGCACTCAATAGAGAGCAACTTAGCACCCCAACAGACAATATAAATTTTGAATTAAACTGAGGGCCTAGCAATGGGCTTTTAAGCAATGACTTTATATATAACGGGGTAAATAGCTGTTTTTTGAAATATGAGTTAAACATTTTTTTGTTCGACATCCTTGGCGTAACCTTCCCTTTCTAACGACCACAACTTCACTCATCATTAGATGAGCATTTAATCATTTAGGTTAAGCTAGCATGTTTTCTGCTTACATTTCCAGCATCAACCTCGCCACTAGCATTTACTCTCAAGATAAATTCTTATTATCAACAATATACATGACTCTTCAGATAGCACTGCATATCCGTTTGAGCTGCCAAGTTCCATGAGTATAGTGTGAAGATTTTTAGAGATTCATTAACAAGGATTAATAGTCAAAGTTGGGTAAATTAGAAGCTCAGTAAACAAAAAAGCTACCTAATAGGTAGCTTTACTATACTCTCTCAAACACACTCTAAAACGCGCTTTAAAATCAAAGCTTCACTTTAATTTATGGCAGGGTTACCCGCAGCACTGGTCACGGAGTGTGAACGAGACGAGTTCTCAGTAAAGATCTTGCTTGCAATGGTATCCACATACATCCATTCACTTTTTACCTCATCTTGAGTAAATGTCAGTAATAACAAACCACGATCGTTAATATTGGTATATTTAAGATTAGTAACAAGATCCACCAAAGCCGCTTCAGTTGCTGGAATTTGCTCATCTGGTAAGCCTAAGTAATATTCAAGACCTGGGGATGTCACTGAACTCGTTGCAAACTCAACCCCAACAGTATCCCCTGCTGCATCAGTTAAATCACTTGCCCAAGCATTATGAGTATCGCCTGCGATGACAACCAAGTTATGTCCCATAGACTTAGCTGACGCGAAAATGACTTCACGTTCATAAGCATAACCATCCCATGCATCTAGATTGTATGGAATGGCAGGTAATTGCAGTAACGCTAGTACTTCATCAGTCAGTTCAGCTTGGTTCTGTTGTAAATAGGCTAACTCTTCAGCGGTGAGACTCGGATCGCCAGCTTGTGCTCTTGCTGCTAATTGCGCTAATCCGCCTAAACGAGCAAATTCAGGAATACTCATTTGCAGTGTAGCAATAGCAGCTGGTAGTAACATGCTCCCCATAAGCACTTGTTGCCCTAATACTTGCCATTTTGCCGTTGATTGTAATAGCGAACTTTGCAGCCATAATAATTGCTCTTGACCTAGCATGATGCGTTCAGTATTGGTGACATCAGCCATAAACTGCTGGCTATCAAATGCACCTGTTGCAGGATCTGTGTAAGTGGCATATTCCAATTGTTTATCACGAGCTAACAGACGAGTGTCCAACATATGTAAATCGACTAAATCTCCGAATGCAAAACTACGGTAGATTTCCTCATGATTACCTTCTGTCCATGGTCTAATTGGCAACCACTCAAAGTAAGCTTGCAACGCCGCTTGTTTTCTTGTGTCGAAATCACCTTCGTCATCATTATGATTTTCAGCGCCATCACGCCAAGTATCATTCGCGACTTCATGATCGTCCCAAACGGTAATAAATGCGACAGCAGAATGCAGTTTTTGCAAACTTGTGTCAGTGCGATACTGGCCATAACGAGTACGGTAATCGGCCAATGTAAATAGCTCACCTTCGGGTAGTACTTGTCGGTCATACTCTACGGCTTTTTCACTGGCATATTCACCGCGAGCATATTCGTAAATATAATCCCCAAGATGGATCACAGCATCCAAATCATCTTGCTGAGCAGCTAATTCATATACATTAAAATAACCGGCTGGGTAATTAGCGCATGACATAACAGCAAATTTAGCAGCACTCACAGCGCCTTCAGGTAAGGTGCGACCTTGACCTACAACAGACACTTTATTAGCCGTTTTAAAGCGATAGTAATAAATTGTGCCCGCTTCTAAACCAACGGCATCGACTTTAACAATAAAGTCTTGATCTACAGTCGCTACCATTTGGCCATCTGTCACGACTGAGTCAAAATTTTCATCTGTAGCCACTTCCCATGACACTTTCACTTCGTTATCTTGCGAATTTTCTGGCGTTGCTCTGGTCCATAAAATAATCGCATCGTGAGTAGGATCACCACTTGCTACACCATGAAGAAAGTCTGCATTAACGCTCTTTTCATCGTCATCATCAAAAACGCACCCCATTAAGCCACATGAGACAACCACAGCCCCAACACCTTTTGAAGACATCGCCAAAAAATCACGTCTCGTCACTGACAACTTCATACCTATTCCTTTATTTATAATTGTTACTGATACGATTACGATTAGAGCATCTAATCTAATTGGATTATTGTGAGAGAATTTTGTGACACCAACATGATCAAAGTGTGACGAATAGAGTTCGTTACTCGGTGAGCTTTATAGCACTTTTAAACAGCAAAAAAAAAGCTACCCGAAGGTAGCTTTTTAGAGTCGAAAAACTGAAATTAATCTTCAGTTGTCAAATTAAGACTGTTGACTTCAATACCTAAACTGTAAGAAATATAGCCTTCTTGAGTTTCAGGGATCTGGTCTGTTCTATCTGTGATAACCACTTTAGATAAACGACAACCTTGGTAAAACTCTGGAGCGAAGTTGTATTCAAAAATATCACTGGTTTGAACTTCATAAGGGTTTTCTGGATCCGCAGAGTAGTGTTGGTTCGCTAATAGTGTGCGACCATTTTGGCTTTCGTCCTCACAGCCTATTAGCTTAATACCGATAACCCCTTTCTCAGCGTAAGTTAAATACGTTTGATCATTTGCAGTAAATTCATTGAATTTAAGAGTTTTACCAGCAATAGGGCAAGCAGCATTGATACCGTTCTGTCTCATGGTTAACTTAAGCTTACCCGCTTGACCTAGCGTTAAAAACTTATCATTAGCAGTACTAAAAACATTCGAAACGGTAGAACGATCAGGGTTCGTACTTACTTTTTCCCCTTGAATCCACTCTATGTTAGCAGCTGTCAAATCACAGCCGATAGATTGAGGGTCGACATCCCCAACTAAACAACGTTTTAACGCTCGCGTGTGGGCAGCATAATAAGCCGAACATTCCAGCTCGCGTTCATTATCAGCTGTTTTAAAAGCTTGAACTCCGCGGATTAAAATACCGTAACTATCAGGAAAGCCACTATCACGTAGAATTAGCGGTGTATAAAAGCGATCAGCAGTAAATGTTATCCAGGCTTTCTTAAAGCCCTGATCTAATGACTCGCCTTCAACTGCATCAATAGAGAGTTTATGCTTTTCAGAACCGACTCGAACAATCAAATCGCGAAATGCTTGCTCTTCATTGCGGGCACCAAGTCTTTCATAATCATAATCGCGCTTTTGATATTTAACTGAAATAGCGTATTCAGCACCTGGTACAGTAGGTACATATGTACGCATTCTGACTGTACCTAGCTTTTGTTCATTATTACATGCATGCGTATCAAGTTCTGCTGCGTAACCTTCACCATCAATGCCGTAAGTAGTGGCATAACCCACTTCCATACGCGCGTCACAAGCTTGATTACGGAGCTGTTTGATAGCAGCTCGGCGCTCATCACCGTCCAATGACTTTACGTTTTCCCATTCAGCAGGAAACATTTTCTTCAGTGTTTTTCGAGTCCACTGCACGTCAAAGTACATTTTACCATCTTCAGAATAAAGCGCTTTCAATTCGCGTTTAAGTGAATTGGGGTTTTCCTCTTGTAGTTCTGAAAAGTCGAGGTCATCAATAATCCCCCAAGTACCATTATTAAACTGGTCTTCATAGCCATAAAAGTACTGACCAGCAACAAGCTCTAGATCATTAGCTTGAGCCATAGAAACTGTGGAGCAAGACAGTGCTAACAGCATCCCTAACTTCTTTGTTAATTTCATATAAAATCCTAGTGTTATAAGTTGTACAAACAATCTGCCATCTTTTAACACTCAGTAATGCAGCCCACAGACCTGCCTGTGCTGTCACTTTGCGTCCTCATTTTACAACGAGTTTGCCGTTAGAGTATCTATTACATCCTAAATCTAAGCACATTTTAACATTGACCACATCAGGTTAACAAGTCAAAATATTGACAAACACGAAACCCATAAGTAACTGAAAAACAACTATTTAAATTAAAACAAAAAACTTTTGACTAGTAATTCATATCAAAAATACAACTTAAGAATGACAATAAATTAGCAAGATAAATTACATTTTTATCACTTAAAGTGCGAAGCACCCCTCAAATATCCAAAATAACGACTAAACTATTCTCATTAGTCGTACAAGACGATTGCAAATACATTTTTATAATATAAATTATCTATAAGTATCATTTAGATACGAAAAAATAACACACAAGGATTACAAACATTATGAAGATCAGTGCACGCAACTCGCTCGTTGGAAAAATTCTTTCAATTGAAGAAGGTTCAGTCAACAACGAAGTAGTTATCGAGCTTGCTCAAGGCGTAGAAATCACTTCTGTTGTGACGAAAAAATCTTGTGAGCAACTAGGTTTAGTGGTTGGCGGTAATGCTTACGCGATAATCAAAGCAAGCAATGTGATGGTTGCTGTAGACTAATTCAGCTAAACCGTTAGCTTGATACAAGCGATTTCAATCACTTGTTGAATGATGAGGTTTATCAGAACAAAGTGGAATTCATAACATAATTGGGTTCCACTCTTTAATGCAATAGAAATCAAGAATCTCATTGCGGGATCAGATTTAGCGTACTTTTTGTCACCACTGTAGATTGAATTCACCAGCCAGATCTCTCGGGATTTATCACCCTCAAAAACGCAACAAACTGAACCTAGCAACTTTACATTCACAACTATTACGCTAACATTCCTCTCAATCCCTTTAAGACCATGTTAATTACAGCTTGGATCAGCTGGTTAATCCTTCATTTGGCTTTAATCTCATTATATTTAGCTTCTTCATAATCTATAATCAGCATAACTAATTAATTTGAGTCATATATAAAAGGCATACCATGTGGTGATGCGTTACGGCAGTGCGTAATTGTTTTTTACTGCTACAAAGAGGAGTTTCATGAATACAGTCTACTCAATTGGAGAGCTTGAATCGTTTCTTATCGCGATTTTAGTTTTATTCATCGGCCATAGCGTTAACCGTCACGTTGCCGTTTTCAGAAAATACAATATTCCAGAACCTATTGTAGGTGGCTTGATTATCGCTGGAATCATCACGGTTTTGCATTTTAATAATGTCAGTCTGCAGTTTAGTTTATCGATGCAAAACACCTTGATGCTGATGTTTTTCAGTTCGGTTGGGTTAGCGGCCAGCTATAAGCTGTTACTCAAGGGTGGTAGTAAAGTCTTTTTATTTTTAGGTATTGCTTCTCTCTACATTATTATTCAAAACGGTGTCGGTGTAGGCATGGCCTCAGCACTCGGTTTAGAACCAATAATGGGGCTTATTGCTGGTTCTATTACTCTCTCTGGTGGACATGGAACTGGTGCAGCATGGGCGCAAACATTCCAAGACTCTTACGGCATTAATACGCTTGAATTTGCCATGGCTGCTGCAACTTTCGGTCTTGTTATGGGCGGTATTATTGGCGGACCAGTCGCGCAACGCTTAATTAATAAGAACAACTTAGTGTCATCTTATGGTGTTGGTGGTAATCATCATAAAGATCATCCTGATTTGGTCACCTATGACCAATTAGAAGAAGACAGAGTCACTGCAAAACGTATATTAGAAACCTTGTTTACATTATTGCTTTGTGTTGCAGGTGCTAAGTGGTTTGGCAGCTTTGTACATGAATCAGGGCTCACTTGGCTTAAAATGCCTGACTTTGTGTATGCATTATTCTTAGGTGTTGTTATCACTAACATCACTGAGTTGACCCGTGGATTTAAAATCAATAAAGAAAGTGTTGATATATTAGGCACAGTGTCATTGGCCCTATTTTTATCTATGGCATTGATGAATCTAAAGTTATGGGAAATTTTTGACCTTGCAATCCCATTACTAATCATCTTGCTGACTCAAGGTATTATCCTGGCATTTTTTGCTTATTTCGTGACATTTAGGTTGATGGGTAGCAATTATGATGCCGCGGTAATGGCAGGTGGTCACTGTGGGTTTGGTATGGGAGCAACACCAACCGCTGTAATGAATATGGGTGCATTAGTATCAAGAACAGGCCCTTCTCCACAAGCCTTTATGGTAGTGCCAATTGTAGGCGCGTTCTTTATTGATATTGTTAATGCCATAATCTTGCAAGGCTATTTAAGCGTGATTGGTTAGCCGCCAACTTACAAAGTGAATCGTCGATAATCGTCGATAATCGTCGATATTAGATACAAAAATGCCAGTCATCGACTGGCATTTTTTATTCTCATCTTGAACCATAATGCGTTATTCAAAAGATAACCACGCTTATGCTTCCATCACATATTAATCGTGTGAGTGAGCCTCTTCACCATGCTCTTTACCCGCACAATGACCACATTGATTGATCTCAAAGCCAGTTTCAGTTTCAGTTAAACGGCCGTTGCTGATAAACAAATCAACCAACTGAGAACCCGTCATATCACTAGCACGACATGTGTGAAACTGTGCATTTTCGCCAAACTCTTGCGCCATAAGAGCAAGCCATTGTTGATGTGGCTGTGGCGTATTCTGCGCTTTCATCAACTTAATAACATTACGACCATGAATTGAGTCAGACATTTAACGATTCCTTATATTGAAAAAACCATTTTACGACAAAGCGCACACCCACTCATTGCGATAGCTCATGGTTTAACAATAATTAATCTACAATTTATCTTCGGTAGCAAGATTGGGTATAGTGTAGCGAGAATTTACATGGTGACAGTAGGCAGTGATGGCAAAGAGTATTTCTCAAGAAACCCAAAATGAAGCAATGAAGGTAGCAAAAGCCACTCAAAAGCCTTCGCAAACCAAAGAACAAACCAAGTTAATTGCGCTAGGCATCGAAAAAGGCATTGCTGAATACAAAAAGCAGCAAAAGGCCAAAGCCCGAGGAAGGGACAAACTGCGTAAGCAAAGCCTAAAGCTAAAATCTCAGCAAGAAAATACTGAGCAGGAAGAAAACACTATTGCGCATCCATCAAACGCTAAACTTCCATGGATTTTATTAGTCGCTAGCTGGGTTGGCTTTTTAAGCTACGCCTTATTAAACGGCCAATAGAGCTCAGGTTAAAAGTTAACTTCCTCAATAAAAAAGGCCTCTCACGAGGCCTTTTGTTTAGGTTAGTTTGCTTAACATACCTGGAATCTGTTGCTCTTTACAGGTTAACTTCTGTTCAAGATAAAAAACGTTGAAAGATCAACAGGCCCTAATTACTTAATGAGTTTTACGGCGACGAATTGCCAGTAAACCTAATCCACCTAATGCTAACCAGCCTAAACTACCACCACTTGAAGACTTCTTCTCTTCAGCCACTTGTTCAACTGGGAAGGCGCATGAACCATCATCGGTATTAGCGTTGGCATCATAATTAGTTGCATCTGAGTCAGTACAACCATTTTCAATACCATCAGAGGTAACTGTTAACATAAAGCTTGTTGATGCACTGTCAGATGGATATGCCATATCGTGCACCATCACGGTCACTAATGTTTCACCATGCCAATCTGCATCAGGCGTGATAGTGACAGTATCGCCATCGGCAACCGCAGTGATATTTTCACCTGACACTTGAATACCATTTACAGTCCCTTTTTGGTCAACATAAACCACATCAAGGCTTAAGTCAGTATTCTCAGCAACAGTATGATCACTCAAGCTTGCTAGTTGAATATTACTCGCTGAACTCACCACTTCAGTCACGGTCACTAACTCAGAATCTGAATATTGGCTATTGACTGTTAGTGCGTTATCAACACCGACAGCATTAGCAGATACACGAGCTGAGAAAGTCACTTTCAAACCTGAGCTTTCAGGCCCTTGGTAGTTGGCACACACCAACATACCATCAGACACTTTGTCGTTAACATCATTAAAAGCAAACCCATCGCTCAACCAACCAGTTACAGGGCCAAAGGTGCCACGTTCACCGTAGTAACCGTGAAGACCAATGGAACCAAAGTGGTCATTGCTAGTATGAATGGCTCTGTAGCCAAACATGATTTCATGCTGCCCTGGTGCAAAATCCAATTTAGTAGAGATAATGGTTTCAACATCAAAATACGCTGCAGCATCCGGCGCTCGGTTACCCGTAAAGCGATTATAGATTTCTTCACCACCTTGCCACTGGAATACAAAGTAATCATCAATCACCGCACCATAAACAAGGTTAGCAGTAGCACCAACATCTTCACGGAAGCTTGCTTCAGGCATATAGACATCACCACGCCACAAAGGTGCAACTATTGTGTCAGGGAAGCTCTGGAAGCTATCGTTAAATTCACGATGGAAGTTATAGAAGTCAGGTAACTCATCAAACTTCACATAACCAAATGGTGAAATTTGCAGCAAGTCATGCAACATTTCTTGCTGTGCACCGTACAAAGGTACATGCGGTAAACCACTTTGCGACATCGGAATAGTTAAATACTGGTTAGAGTACCCACTAAGTCCTAAGTCTGTGAAACCATACTGAGTTGGAATATCTACATAGAGTTCGTCATCACCCTGCATTGAAGCTGGCACTCGACAAGTGTTATCAGTTTCATTGGTGGTGAATACATAATGACGCTTAGTATCCAATGATGATGGCTGCAGTGTATCAATAACAATGCTATTACCTTCAACAGTCATGTCATCTGCATAATGCTCAAGACCAGAAACGGTAATCGAATCGCTAAGCAACTGCAACCCAGGTGCAAGCTCTGCATTCAAGTTAAGTGCTCGTTCACCACCTAATAAATTAGGCTCTACAGAGACGGTAAAGTCTACAATATCTCCAGCTTTGGCTTGTGACTGACTGGCTTCAACCATAGTATCGGTACCAATATGCATCAACTTGACAGGTAAATAACCTAGGTTGTCGGCATTATAGCTATCAGAACCTAAACCAACATAGCCGTAGTAAAAATCACCTTCGGCTGCATCAGCAAGGTCATAGTTCAATTGCACATTGAAAGGCTCCATGCCATTGGTAGTCTCAGGTCCTTGAGCAGTTAAATTACCATTATCTTCATCACCAATGATGGCTAATGCAAAAATGATATTATCCGCTAAGTTATCAAAATCCTCATGGTCAAACTTATAGTTTGAACCATAAGCCCAGTATGTACCTGGGGTCGGATTATTGATTGCACAGTAATCGTTGTTATCAACTCTTGAGTAACAAATGGCTTCATCGTACCACTGAATTTCACCATCATTATTCACATCAAGACCAATATCCAATGAAGCATAGGCATTGTAATCAGCTTTAACGACTTCCCAAACGATGCGTTTAGTGCCTTCTGGTACGTCAAAGAAGGTCACCACTTGGCCATCATCCATACGGGCTTGAGCAGTACTATCAAGGGCTCGTACATCAGTACGTTGCATATTTACATCAAATAATTCAGCCTTAACTAAGCCATTTACAGCACTGTTAAAGCTTTGAATCTCATCAGTCATGATCTCAGGAGATAGAATATGGCCTTGCTGGCGATGAATTTGGCCAGAGATATTTTCAGGCATATTTTTGCCACTATAACGAATACTCACAGGCAAATGCTGTATAGGCATTTCTGTGCCTTCTGGAGTAATCGTCACATCACCTAATAAACGTAAAGATGATGAGTCAGCACCTGGCGCTTGCACTTCCAACACTTTAGCTGTCAGTAAAATAGCTTGAGTTTCACCTTTCATTAAGCTGAAGCTTTTAGGTGATACCTCTAACTCCAACATATCGGCACCTTCCATTTCCATAGTCTGTGCATCAACGGTGAAACTGCCATCTTGAGTCGCGGTGAAGGTTCGCATCATGGTGCAAGAACCACTACACGCTTCGTTATAAAAGTATGGAACGTTCAAAGTATTAACGGTGCCACCGTTACGTGGATTTGCAGCACGGTAATTGTCACCTGTTTCATCCAACACTAAGCCTGCTTTATAGGCGCGCGCGACATTAATCACACCACTACCCGCATCGCTAAAACCTGCAGCCTCAATGCCTTCAAATGGATACACTTCAACAGAGCGCGTCATACCTTCAAGACTTGCAGTGGTCATTAGCGCTGATTGAATTTCAGCAGGTGACCAACTAGGTTGAGCTTGCTTTAAAAGTGCCATAGCGCCAGCAACATGTGGCGCAGCCATCGAGGTCCCACTTATCGCGTGGTAATCACTTGGGATACCATTGGCGGAAAACGGCATATCATCAGCCCAAGCAGCATAAACATCGACGCCTGGAGCGGCTAAGTTTGGCGACATAACTTCTGGATTATCGAAATTATGGCCTCTTGAAGAGAAGTCAGCCACCATATCAGCTGTACGTTCTTTAGTAACGACAGTTGAAGCTGTGATCGTTAAATGATGGTCACTACCTTCATTTAACCAATCAGACAAACCATAATAATCATTACTGCTATCGCCATAAAATTCGCCATAGCTTATTTGAATACCAGGAATGGCATAAGGATCGTTGGCTAACGATTCATTAGCAGATGCATTACGTAATATGAAACCACCTGCGCCACCAGTTGCAACATTCACAGCTTTATCGACTCGCGCTATATCACCACGTTTACATACAACAATCGGCGCAACAGCATAAGGCTCACCATCAGGTGAGTTTAAGAAAAAGTCTGCAGGAAAAGGATCATTACATTTTTCATACTCCCAACCATAGTCTGCAGCTAACACGACTGGGCCAGTGTACTCATCGGTAATCCCGCTACCTTCAATGTCCAGAGGCGACTGCTCACCACCAACAAAGTCTGTTAGCATTTTGCCTTCTACACCAAATTCACGTGGGTGGGTGGTTGCCGCAACAGATGTTAACCAAGGTGATAGATGATCAATTGCACCTCTGCGGGCGTTGGCTTCAGTTGGGTCAAACGAGTTACCTGCTGATGCAGATACTGAAATACCTGCTTCACGTGCTGATAAGAATGCCATTTCCATTGGGTCTTCCCATGGGAAAGCACCATATGCTGTACCAATTGAATAGTTAATGACATCCACGCCATCAGCAATGGCATCCTCTAGGCCAGCCAGTAACGCAGAACCTGGACAACCGGTGATGCCGTTTAAGGTGCCATCACCAGGTAAGCACACTTGATACATAATAACGTTGGCATGTGGAGCTACGCCTGATATGCGAGGTAAAATTAAGTCGGTAGGCTGACCATCGCTTTCCACGCCAATTTCAGGCAGAGTGTAAGCTTTATTGAATAGTACATTACCGGCAGCGGTTGAGGCTGTATGCGATCCGTGACCGTTATAATCTTCACCATTTGCAGGTCGAAGTGGGCCGTCTATTTCCCACCAATTTTTATCTGGCTGGAAACTTTCGTCACTATAAGTGTCGGTAATGACATCGTAAGAGCGCACACCAATTAACTTATCATTACACATTGACTCAAATTCAGCCTGCTCACAGTCACCTAAATAACTGTCATATCGAGCTGGAAGTTGATGCATATAACCATCGTCACCTTTTGCGGCAAACGACTCATGATCACTGTTAATTCCAGTGTCTAAAACCCCTACAACAATACCTTGACCAGTAAACTCTTCACCAGTTACTTCACCAGTCCAAAATTTATCGGCACCAATATGCTGTGGGCCGACATCGGTGTGTAGTTCGTACATGATTTCACGCGTAACACTGACAACATTAGGTAACTCAAGCACATGCTCTGCCTGCTCTTGAGTCATTTTTATCGCTAATCCATTAAAAGCAAGTTGGTAATCAGCAACTTGTTTCACTTGTCCGACAGTACTCAAAATAGCGGTCGCCACGTTTTCTTGTTGTTGTTTTAGGTAGCTAACATATGATTTTACATCACTGCTTTTTACATCAAGCTTGTCATGTAATTGTGGACTTAGTGCCGCTGGGATTTTATTGATTCTAGGAGTTGTTGCCTGTAGTCCGGCTACACCACCTTGATAAAGAGAAACGGGTGAATCAACTAATTGAATAATATAAGTCTGCTCACCACTGATATCAGCCTCATAAACAAAATCGACTTTTCGAGTTTGCGAATGCACCGCACGATGCACATTTCGCCCGTTACTATTTCGCTGTTGTGATTGCTCAGGATTAATTCGGTCTTTATTGCGATCTTCATTAAATTTTATAATGGCATCGGTTATCACAATAGGTTTTGCATTAGAACCTGAAGTGGAGTGACTTACACTATCCGCTGAGGCACCAACACCACCAGCATATATGGCCGCAAGGGTCATTATGTGCAATTTATTAAATTTCATTATTATTATTCCATCCTTGTAGATTGCCCAACCTCTTAGTGGGTTAGATAGAACATTGTTAACTTTTATTTAAATCTTGCGCTAATTGATTTTAAGAATAAACCAATAGCCACCTGGAATGGCATTAAATGACAAATTTTAAAAAGTATAAATAGGGCTTAATAAACATACACTTGAAACAAAAATGAAATATTTTTGATATAAAAAAGATAAGAAGTGAACAAAATAAATATGATAACTAATTTACATTCCTACTAAAAAGACAATAAATAGGAACCAAGGA